>DYQT01000021.1:19854-29394 GCA_020719165.1 Draconibacterium orientale
TGTCTGCATTGTTTGCATTGTCTGCATTGTTTGCATTGTCTGCATTGTTTGCATTTTTAAATCGAATCCCATGATTTATTTAGACAACACCCTAATCTCCGACGACATCAAGTCAACCTTCTTCTGCTGTGACATGGAAAAATGTAAAGGTGCCTGCTGTGTGGAAGGCGATGCCGGTGCACCGCTGGACGAAGAGGAAATTTCGCTGCTTGAGGATTACATCGATGAAATCAAACCATTTATGGTACCGGAAGGAATTACAGAGGTAGAAACACTGGGGGTGTTCGATTATGATGCAGAAGGAAAATTTGTCACCCCGTTGATCAACGGCAAGGAATGTGCCTTTGTCTATTTTGAGAACGGAATCGCCCGCTGTGCCATTGAAAAAGCTTTCCAGGAGAAAAAAATCCCATTCGCTAAACCGATCTCATGCCATCTCTACCCCATCAGGATCAAAACCACGAAGGTGAATGATTTGCTCAACTACCACAAATGGCCGATCTGTCAGAAGGCCTTGGTGAAAGGACACAACGAAAAAACACCCCTTTACCAGTTTCTGGAAGAGGCATTGATTCGTAAGTACGGACGCACCTGGTACAACAAACTCGTTAAGTTATTGCATTAGCCCCGCCGCTGGCAGCCATTGCGCTTCGTTTGGCTATGGCCATCGCGGCAAACTCCTTGTCCATCATGAACAAGCCGCCCTTTTCATCTCCTGCCAGCTTGATCTGATCGAGAATACCACGAACGGTACTCTCCTCTTCAATCTGTTCTGTAATATACCATTGTAGGTAGTTGGCCGAGGTAAAATCTTTTTCCTTGGTACAAACGGCATACAAATCATTGATGGATGCTGAAATGTACTCTTCGTGCTTCAACACCTGTTGAAAGACATCCAACAATGATTTAAACTTTGATTCAGGGGCATCCAGCGCAGGGATAACGGCGGTTCCGCCGCGATCGTTGATGTAATGAACCAACTTCAGCATGTGGATTCGCTCCTCTTCTGTTTGAACATACAACCAGTTTGAGGCTCCCGGGAAACCGTTCCGTTCGGCCCATGAGGCCATGGAGAGATAGATGCGCGAAGAGTGCTCTTCGCGTTTGATTTGTTCATTTATCGCTTTTTCTACGTTTTTACTAATCATGATTTTGAGTGTTTGGTTGATTGCAAAGGTACTGGTTTTCTTGAATGCAAACAATGGAGGCTCTTTTCATTTGTTCAAATCGCTTCTTCCCGATTTTTTTTTAAATTTGTTGACAGTTATGCTACAACGGTGGGATTTAGTTCAACGCAACCGTAACCGCAGAATTGAAACAATGAAAATCAACTCATTATAGTAAATAACATCAAAGAAAAAAAACATGATTAAGAAACAATGGTACGAAACATTATTTGAGAATTATAGTGAGAAATACGACAATGAGTGTTTTGTACAGGGAACACTTGGAGAGTGTGATTTTATTGAGCAGGAGATAAATTTCAACAAAGATTTAAAGATTGTTGACATCGGATGCGGTACAGGTCGTCATTCTATAGAATTGTCAAAAAGAGGGTATTCATTAACAGGGATTGATTTGTCGGAATCGTTACTCAAAAAAGCGAGAGAAAAGGCGACACAAAACGGTGTAAAAATAGATTTTTTACGGCACGATGCGCGTAATTTGCCATTCGAAAAACAGTTTGACGTGGCTATCATGATGTGCGAAGGCGGTTTTCCTTTAATGGAGACAGACGAAATGAATTACGAAATTCTTAAAAACGTATCTCAATCGTTAAAGGATAAATCAAAATTCATATTCACAACATTAAACGGATTATTTCCTTTGTTTCACTCGATAAACGACTTTCTCGCAAACGAGGGAACTGAAGGCAACGCAATGTACGATAGCCGGAATTTTGATTTAATGACATTCAGGGATTATAACATCACAAAGATTACGGACGACAGTGGTGTGGAAAAAGAACTCGATTGTAACGAAAGATATTATGTGCCTTGTGAAATAACATGGTTGCTGAAAACCCTTGGATTCACAAAAATTGAGATTTTTGGGGCGAAACTCGGCGCTTTTTCCCGCGAAGATAAATTGAAAACTGAAGACTTTGAAATGTTAGTGATTGCAGAAAGGTAAAAGTTACCTCTTCTTTTTCAGTATGGAGGTTGGAAGCATTACCTGGGCCTGAGCCCGCAAAGTCCAGTCTGGAGCATAATCGGGACGGATTGCGTTGTAGAACCCGGCCAGTTGCATGTTTAAGGGCAGTTTTCCGCCGATTCTGAACATTTTCCCGATACCCAGCCCGAATGGCACCAGCCACTGCTGCCCTGCCTTTGCCTCCCAGTTTGCCGTAATGATAGGGGCCATGGTAATATACAGCCCCTTCTTTATATTATAATTGACAAAATACTGAATCAGCATCTGGTTCACATCGGCCCGGTCGCTGTTTCCCGCAAACGACCAAAGGTTGTTGGCCAGCACGCCGAAAACCCAATGTCCCGGCATGGCGAGCACAACCACAGAAGGCCCGGCGCTCCATTTCTGGCTGCCCAGCGAGGCGCTGCCGGTTGGGAAAGAGAGGATGGGGCCTACTCCAAAAATGACTCCTTTGGTATTCGGACTGTACACCGCGGCAAGTTGAATGTCGGATAACCCGAAAATTGTTCCCGAAGGGGCGTTATTCGGCTGCCATAAAAGCGGTATGATGGTCCGGGTGATGAGCCTCCCTTTAAAAAATGGAATGACCGGTTGAATGTTCAACACATTCTGCACCCGGTCATAGGGTCCGAAATTAAAGTTGGTATTGTTCTGAAAAGGAAAACTCATGATGTTCGCCAATGGGTTTTGCGCTGTTTTGGCCAGCTCTTCAGTTGATTCCTGTGCAAACATCACTGAGGTGAGCATTCCAAAGAAAGCTGTCAGAATTGCTGTAAAAATGAATTTATTCACCTTGTTTATGATGTTAAAAATTTAATCCTTTACGCACCGAACCGAAAGCCCGTGCTCCGGAAGGGTGTAAAACCGGGACACCCCATGATCATGAAAATAAAGACTCCTGTACCAGGCGGTGGTGTCGGGTTGGGTGGCCGTCCAAAAAAGCGCGTATTCATCCATGCGCAGGAATCCGCCATGCAAATTTCGGTACCCGCCGGGTAAGGCCGTAAATCCACTTGCATTGCTTCCCCGACCCTCTGCAACCCAGTTTTGGGATGATTTAAGTTTGCGGCCAACCTCTCCGGAGTTTCTTAAATTGATTGAATCGGCTTCTGTCTGGCTCATGCCAAGACTCTGCTCCAGAATTTTCCATTCTCCGTCCTCCGGCATATGCCAGCCTGTGGGACATGCCGCCTGTATTGTTGCTTTCGCAGGCGCTTTTTTGCCCGCCTTATTCATGGCTGCCGGCCAGTTATAGAGCACGCCGAAGGTCTTATAATTCACCGAATATTTGGCCACCGGAACCAGGCTGTCTTCATAATTGTACACATAGTAATACTTCAGTGAATCCGAACCCTTGGATGAGGGACTCACCGCAGGCAGCCAGGCAAGGTTCTCGGCCATCCAGGTTTGGGTGCCGATTTTCACTACGGCGTAATTCTTCCCGTCAGGATCGGCACACTGAACAAAGGTAACTTCGTATTTTTTCGATTCGGTGGGTGAATCGGTGATGATCGTGGTATGTACTCCACCCCTGCACCGGTACAGAATGATATCGCCGGAGGTGTATCCAAGGGTGTAAATGGTTGTTTCCTTGAACGATGGAGCCAGGTTCCCCTGCGCCGGGCCCACGTACCTGATCATATCGACGTTTCCCGTCGATTCGGTACAGATGATCTTATAGCCCTCAGTTCCCTGGTCGGTGGTAAGGCAAACCATATAAACACCCACGCGGGATAGCGACAGCGCGAAGGTGTGGGTGCCGGGTTCTACCGCTGTTTGTGTTCTGGCTGTAAGCTGACCGTTAAGTTGATACACTTCCAGCGACACCGTTTGTGCCTTGCTGATGCCGGCCATCAGGGTTGTCTTTCCCGAAAAGGGGTTGGGGAAAACAATCCCTTTTCTGTTTGCATCAGAAACAGTGTTGATCCCTGTCACATAGGCAAGGATCAGCGTGTCATTGCCTGGCAACGTAACATGCAGGTTGGTCCGGAGGTTGGTGGCTTTTACACTGTCAACGTTAGCGGATGCACCGGCAGCCGAAAAGGTCATTCGGAGATTCTGTCCGCAAAGGATCAGGGAACTCACCATCAAAAGGCAGCAAATGACTGGTTTTAACATGGATCAGGAGGTTAAAATTATTTTAAATTCTACTTTCTGCTTTTAATGACCACTCCCCGTACCCTCCTCTTGGAGGCGAGGGAGGCGTGGAGATCAATATCCATCTTCCCGGTAATTGAATTTATTTGTACCTGGTTCAGAAGGCGGAATACTGGTGCTAAGATCAACCTGTACCGTTGGATCCGAAACTGCGTAGTCTTCTATCGCGGGATCATGCCACTTCCAGTAATAAGGATCATTTGTCGGTGTATTCACATCGATCGGGCTGATCGGGTAAAAAGCAAAGTCAGACACAACAGCCCTTTCCTGGCGTATCCGGGTGGGAGAAACCGTTAAAACCATGAGGTCGGCTGCAAAGGTAACCTCACCAACCGGGTAATGATTTCTCACACTCTGGATGGCCGAGGCAATGGTATCATCGGCTGCCTGGAAATGGGTTGCCACAGCTAATCGCGGCGGCGGATTTATCTGGCTCATCAGGAAACCGAATGCACCTTGCGGGGTATGAGAGCTGTTTTGTACCAGCGTGGCGTACTGCTTTGCTTTCTCAAATTCCGGCGAATTCGGATCAAAATCCGAATTCTTCCTGGCCCAGTCATAGGCCGGCATCACCATCTCGTGGATAACCACATCCACGCCGCCCGCCTGCTGAACCATATCCGTATTTGGCTTCGAGTCGCCGCTGAAGATCATCGACAACCCGTTCCATTCCAGCTTGTAACTCACCGACCCCCTCCGGGTATGAATTGCCGGAAAATGTTTTACCGTTACTTTGGTGGTTTCATTGTAATAGGCAATGTTATCACCGGCAATGTCTCCTCTTAATGACCAGTCGAGTTCGATAGGAAAGATGGCATAACCATCCCAGTTGTCATCATCTCCAACCTTTACCGGAACCTCCTTCAACCCCCAAGCCGAATAGATATCCTCGGGGGTTGGATTCCCTTGGTAGCTGGTGGGGCCGAAACTAAAACTTTCGGTATGCCAGCGCATTAAATTCCTGAAGTTTTCACAAAAGGTCCTTGTTCCATCGTCATAGGGCCCCCTCTTATTTCCTTTGGGATCATAATAGGTCCATCCCGAATTGGCCGGTCCCCAGATATAAAGGGGCGACTTACGATCTTCGGCAGGCCCGAAACAGTAAATGTGGGTAAGGTCGCTCGTGTGATCCGCATGAAGATGGGTGAAAAATATTTTATTCATCTTGCTCATCGGAATTCCCATGGCGTTATACTTGGCCGCAACCCCGGTGCCGCAGTCAAACACAAACTGATCACCGCTGCCCGTTTCCACATACACGCTGTTGCATTCCTGCGACAACCGTGGGATACACGAAGATCCAAGAAAGGTGATGCGCATCTCGTCTTTTTCCAGTTTTGTTCCCGGAGTAAAAACAGGCAGGGCATCGAACAGGGAATTTTTTTGTGTCGGATCACCGCTTTTTGTGTCCGGCGGGCTTCCAAAGCTGTTTAGGGGTCCGCCCAGTGCAAGCCCCCATAGGGAGGCGCCCGAAAGTTTCAACATTTGTCTGCGGGTAAGTTTCATTTTTACAACTGCCTCCGGTCAGAATGTTTAAGATCAGTGATAAATATTTTTAACCGTTTTGAAAAAGAGATATAAAGGTACAACAAGTTATTCCTGTTTGAGCAAATGACCTCTACACCTGTCATCACAGGATAACCACTTTCTTCACTGTTTTGTTATTTCCTGAAGTAATGACAGCAAAATAGATTCCTGCCGGCAGAACAGCATCTTCAAATCCGATGCTTACCGGCATGTTTGAGAATCCATACACGGTTTTATGAGCCACTGTCACTCCGTCAAGGTTCATCAGGGTGATTTTCACATCGCCTTCCTGTTCGGGGTTTACGATGAATTGCATCTCACTGCGGTAGCCCGGATTGGGATAGATCACGGTTTTCAGGGCAGGCGGCTCCTTTTCGGAAGGCAATGCAGGTGTAACAATCTTCCGGGTCGACGACCAAACGAACTCTTTGTTGGCATCGATTCCGCGTACACGCCAGTAGTAGGTAACTCCGGGTTCGGGCTTGAAATCGGAGACCAGGATTTTCGTCTCATCACCGGTTTTCTTCCGGTAGATGGCATTGGGGCCATTTACCCGGGGCTTTTTCGAGATAAAAAATTCATAATCATAAAGATCTCCAAAATCCGGCTCCCAGGAAAAGATCATACCGGTGGAGTCGGCCTGGTCGTTATTTGAGGGGGAAATGAGATTCAGGGACTGATAGGCGTCGTTTACAACCCAGGCGAGGTACCACGGGGTCTGGCCTCCGCAACTGTCCAGATACCAATAATGGGCATCCTTCGGGTCGAGCATGTAGGCGGAGACATTCAGGTGGCCGATCTTGATTCCATCGGATTTTACCACCAGGTTTTCAAGTGATGCGGAAATGCCATTGGTATAGGTACTGTATGTGGTGGTCTCATTGGTAATTCTACCCGCTGTTCCGGTAGAAATGGATACATCGAAATTGGATGCGATGGCCGGTACATCTACATTCAATCCTACCTTAACCTCAAAAGCCCAGGAATTTGTACTGGAGGTCACGGTAGTCGTATCATTCACAACTTCAAGGTCTTCCGACGGACCCGTATTTTTCGATTCCCAGATCAGCGTTACAACCGGATCCAGTGAATGATTGTAAATGGCAGAATAAAGGCTGTCACGTTGCATCAGTTTCCATTCGCTTAATGAGGTCTCATTCGGTTCGTGGATATTAAATGGGAAATTCTTTATCGGAACCGGTTTCATCATCGGAGCCTGGTTAAAGGTGATGAACTGGTACTGAAATGAACCCGGAAGAGGATAACTTGTGCCGGTTCCCGACCACCATGGGTAGATGTAATAGGTAAAACGCCGGATGGAGGGTACCATATAGAGAAATTGTCCGCTTTCCTGTGTCTCCTCGAACATTTCAACAGGCATATTGTATGTAACGGACTTTTCATACGCTGTACCATACTGTGTCTCATATTCGAAAGAGTACTTCATCTCGGCGCTGCACCCTTTTGTTCCATGCTTCTTAACAGAAGTCGGCATCACTTTTACCCCGATGTTCCATTCATTGGCGGTGATATTGTTAAACTCTGTTTTATGCCCTTCCTTCGACACAAGTTGGATGGAGGTGGGCGGGGTTGGATTCAAAAAAGTCTGATCCCAGGTTTCCCAGTCTATGGCAACCGGTGGCGACCCGTCAAGGATTCCCACCAATGACCATAAACTACTGATTCCCGGATATCCATGCACTGTATCGTCATTGTCAAGGTCGGAGCTTTCTGTCTTTGAACCTTTCAGATAGCGCCATTGGTCTGATTCGAACATCACGCCATGAAAATGGCGGTTGCAATCGGGGTAGATCAGCCAGACGTATTGTTTGAACCCATCATAACCGGGGTGTTCTGTTGTTAATTCCATTGGAAAAAGCTCGAAAGAGGTCAGAAGCTGGAATTTACTGCTGACCTGTTTCGGGCCATAGCTGGAAGGCACGGCAAGTGTTCCCTGGGCATGCAGGACATAGTTCTCTTTTTCAACCCGGTACTCGAGATACTGCAGGTGATAACTGCCATCGCTGTTCTGGGTATATTCCTCGCCGAAAAGAAAAACCCGGTCGGAAGAGGTTTTATTGGTTTGCGCGGTGGCATCCCTGCTACCCTTCATGGAGCCCTGTGAAATGCAGGAGGCACCTACTTTGGCGAGGGTGAAGGGGGAATCACCGGACCCTCCCAGGTTTACATAGGTAAAGGTCCTTAATCCGCTCTCAACACCTGGCACGATTTTTACGAATTGTACCCTGCCCAGCTGGTCATAAAATGTGGCAAGTGCATATTGCTGATCGGTGGAATCCATACGGGTGATGACATTACCCAGGTACTGATGCAGGTTATTTCCGATATGGATCACATTTCCTGTACTCGAAAACTTATTGCTTTGTTCATTATAGGAATATTCCTGGATGATTTGGTGGTAGGGGGAGGTGGTTCGATCCCAGGCAATAAAATAGAGCATACTGTCGATTTGAAAAGCGCCCTGTTTCCAAACCACCGAGGCAGGCCTGGTGGTGTAATAATAGGTGAAGCATTTCTTGTCGGTGCTGCCGGGCATTTCGGCAAAACATTCATAACTTTCGTCAGCGGGATGGGTTTCATAGTCATCCTGGTCAGCCGACCGGATGTGCATGAAATACCATGCCGTACCGTTAAACATGAAAGTAAAGGTACGACCGAGCACAGCGCCTTCATCATAAGAGGATCCCTCGCCGGGATAACCGAATACGAGTTTATTGGTGTGATCGTTGGAAGGACCAACATCATAATCATCCATGTGATGATCGGGGGAGGTGGAATGCGCTTTGTTGATCTGGTACATATAGGCGTGTCCCCCATTTCGGGTGCCGTTTCCCTGGTAGTTAAACGCCATCAGGATGCCGTTGTAGTTCAACAGGCAGGTGCCCAGCCCCTTATCGCACCAGTCGCGATGATTGTCGTCGGCCCAGGTTGCATTGCTGGTGAGGGTCTCCGTGATCTGGGCGTTGGAGATCAGGGCCATGAAGAAAAACAGAAGGTAAACGATCTTTTTCATACTATAAATTTTTTGATGCTGTTTAATTAGAAGTTATAATGCAGGCCTGCGTTCACGTGTACATCCCCGCCATACCCGAACATGGCATCCAGCGAAAACCGTTGTGAAATCTTCCAAACCGCGGCGATGTTGCCATCCACAAAATTTTTGGTGACCAGGTCGGTGGTCATCTCTTCGGTAATCGTTTCCGATTCCTCTGTTTCGGTGTAAGTCCGCGTATATTCATGATGCGACCATATCCGGTAAAATCCCGGTCCGGCGAAAAAAGAGAACTTTCCGGCGTTAAAACTCGCCAGCAAACTGACCTTTCCGTACAGGGTGCGGTATTTGTTTTCCTTTGAAACACTGTAATTCAGCAAATCGGGATTTACAAGGTCTTCAATGGTACTGGAACTCCCCATGGTTCCTGTCGCGAACGGACGCAGGACAATTCCCCATCTGGGGTTAAACTGGTAACCCAGGTCAAAGGCCAGGCCCAGGCACGGTCTGGATAACCCCGAATTAAAGGTAAACTCTTTTACATCGTCGTCATTATTGGTAACGGTGGTAAGGTTTGCGGCCACTCCCCCGAAAACAGAGCCCCTCAGCTTCCATTTTACATCTGGTTTGTCCAGCAACGTCATACCTAATTGCAAAACCAATGCATTGATCCGGGTATAGCGGTTAAC
>DYQT01000386.1 GCA_020719165.1 Draconibacterium orientale
TGCGCGGTCGATAATTTCTGAAGTTACAGGCACTTCCTCAAATGCCTGCAAAAGTTCTCTTATCTTTCCTTCATCTACCTCTGTCAGCCCTGGAAATCCGAACAGTTCCAAACGAGCCTTAGCGCTAATCAAAACTGACCCATAATTGCTAACCAAAACTGACCCACCGGATATTACCCAAATTTAAACCCTAATGGTTTATGCCTGCCCAATCTGACCAGTTTTTTCTTTCCTTTTTTATCATACCCCTCGCAAAATTTTTCCACATGATTTAACAGCCCATCATCTGGTTTCCTTATTCAGAAGGACTGTTTATGAAAAAACCATGTTGTATCAATTGTGGCAAAATTCTGGATACCCCTTTACGTAACCCGAATCGAACATACTGTAATTCCCCTGCCTGCCAAAAGGTTCGAAAACGCATTTGGCAGAAACAGAAAATGGCTTCCGATCCGGATTACAAAGCCAATCAGAGGGACGCACAAAAAGTGTGGCGAGACGCCAATCCGGATTACTACAAAGAATACCGGAAAAAAAATGACGCCCTACGCATACACCAAAAAAGCCGGACCAGGCAGGCGGATCGCAATAAAAATAGACGGGTCCATTTGCAAAATCAGGCCCCCAATCTGATTGCAAAGATGGACGCGTTAAAATCTAATAATGATATGAATACAGGTGTTTATCAGCTAATTCCCATGATTGACGAGAAAATTGCAAATATGGACGCATTGATTGTCCAACTGACTGTAATGACATAGCTTTTGAACATAAAAATCATTTATTGGATCGTTCGGGCCTGATTGCAAAAACGGGCAGTATTTCAACCCGCCTGATAATCTGGTAAACCGGCTGTAAGGTCTCATATTATCAGGGTATAAACGAGAATGAAATTTTCAGAATAGATTGACAAGCAGGAAAGAATTATCAGATTAAACGGGCCTTTTATTTTTCAAAGGCCCGTTTAATTTTGACGGGGTAAAACAGCCAAAGCTTTGCGGGCAACCGCTGCTTTTCCCCTCTGACCGGGGTTCTATTGAAAGCGCCCCGGAAAGGTGATGCCATGATAATTTCTGTTCCTGTGGATATCAATCTTCTCTTAAAGCTGAAAGAAAACTATGCTTGGCCCAGGCCGGATCGTTGCCCTGGCTGTAACCATTTCAAGGTTTGGGGACATGGATTTGCATATTGTTGTTTTGACTTTTCAACGGATCCCATCCCTATCAAACGGTATCGCTGTCCCAATTGCGGTTGTGTCATCCGGCTCAGGCCGGAAGGCTATTTCAACCGGTTTCAAGCCTCGTTTGACACGATTCATAAATGTATCGATTCCATCGTAACCACCGGTAAAGCCATCAAAGGTATTTTCAGACAGCGCCAATATCACTGGTTTGCTGCGTTGAAAAAAAGAGCCGTTGCACTGTTCGGTTTGGGTGCAGATCTGAAACAGGCGTTTGAAAGTCTGATTGCAGAAGGCGTCATTCCGGTCAGCCGGGCCATTTAACCTGAATATGTCATCGCTTCCATATCACCCTACCGAAGGGTTGCATCGACTGAAATCGTCATTTGTTTTATAGGGGGGAAGCTGGCAATTGTTTCAGCCAAAAACCCCAAGAACAGGAGGATTTCAGTATGACAGAATCAGAAAAACAGAAAATTGCCACCTTTCGCTTTTCCATCATCGGGGATCTGGTCACAAGCAATCTTGGCCCCGGTGAACAGGAGCGTCTGATCCGTGAAAAATCCCGGCGCAAATGGCAGATCCCGTTCTCGTCCAGAACGTATGTCAGCAGAAGCAGCATTCTGCGCTGGATCAGACGATATCGCCAAAGCGGTGTTCATTGAATCCACCAGTCATTTCCATTGAACATCATCAGATTGACATGCGATATCGGCATACCCGGAT
>DYQT01000387.1 GCA_020719165.1 Draconibacterium orientale
TTACATACGCAATGGAATACAATTTTGGTGAAGTAGAGAAAAAATGGCAGAAACAATGGGCTGCGGAAAAGGTTTTTAAAACGGAGATCGTTGAAGGGAAACCTAAATATTATGTACTTGATATGTTTCCTTATCCTTCTGGTGCAGGCTTGCATGTTGGTCATCCGCTTGGTTATATTGCTTCCGATATTTTTTCGCGTTATAAAAGACTTAAGGGATTTAACGTACTTCACCCGATGGGTTATGATGCTTATGGTCTCCCGGCTGAACAATATGCTATACAAACAGGCACCCATCCTGCCGTTACTACCGAAATAAACCTGGCCCGTTACCGCGAGCAACTTGATAAAATTGGTTTTTCATTTGACTGGGACCGCGAAGTACGCACCTGTGACCCTGATTATTATAAATGGACACAATGGACCTTTATCCAGCTTTTTAATTTCTGGTATAACCGGAAAACGAATAAGGCAGAAGCCATAAGGGAATTAATTTCCGTTTTTAAAGCTGAAGGAAACGCTGATGTAGTAGCTGCCAGTAACGAAACTCCTGTATTCACCTCTGCTGAATGGAATCAGATGAGTGAAAAGCAACAACAGGAAATCCTGATGAATTATCGCCTGGCCTACCTGGCCGAAACTGCCGTAAACTGGTGCCCTGAATTGGGTACAGTGCTGGCAAATGATGAAGTAAGCGAAGGACATAGTGTTCGCGGAGGTCATCCGGTTGAACGAAAAATGATGAAGCAGTGGCTGTTACGCATCACGGCTTATGCTGACCGTTTACTTGCCGGACTTAATACCATTGACTGGACTGAGTCGATCAAGGAAATTCAGCGTAACTGGATAGGGCGATCCGAGGGCGGTAGTATGCGTTTTGTACTTGAAAAGCATAATGATATTGAGCCGATTGAGGTTTTTACAACCCGCCCCGATACCATTTTTGGCGCAACCTTTATGGTTCTGGCACCTGAACATGAACTGGTTTTAACTATTACTACACCCAAATACCGCGAAAAAATTGAGGCCTATGTAAACTGGGCCAAAAACCGCACCGAACGCGAACGGATGACTGAAGTGAAAAAAGTAAGCGGTGAATTTACCGGCGCTTATGCTGTAAATCCATTTACCAATCAACTGATTTCCATCTGGATTGCCGATTATGTGTTGATGGGCTACGGAACCGGGGCGATTATGGCAGTTCCTGCGCATGATAGCCGCGACTTTGCTTTTGCACGTCATTTCAATCTACCTATTGTTCAGGTTGTAAACAAACCCGGTCATGCAGCAACTGATCCTGCAATATGGGAAGAATCGTACGATTCGAAAGAAGGCATCATGATCAATTCAGGCTTTCTTGATGGAATGCAGGTGAAACAAGCAATCAGTGCTGTTATCCGTGAAACCGAAAAACGTGGAATTGGTACCGGGAAAATCAATTTCCGTCTACGAGACGCTATCTTTAGTCGCCAGCGCTACTGGGGAGAGCCTTTCCCGGTTTATTATAAGGATGGTATGCCATATACCTTACCCGAAGACCAGCTTCCGCTTCAATTACCTGAAGTGGATGCTTACCTGCCAACCGAAAACGGTGAGCCGCCTTTAGCCAGGGCCAAAAACTGGGTAACGGCTGAAGGCCATCCGCTGGAAACTAATACCATGCCTGGATTTGCCGGGTCGAGCGGTTATTACCTTCGGTACATGGATCCGCGCAACGACAATGAATATTTCTCGAAAGATGCCGCCAATTACTGGCAAAGTGTTGATTTGTATATTGGAGGTGCTGAACACGCTACAGGGCATTTGCTGTATTCCCGTTTCTGGAATAAATTCCTTTATGACCTGGGTTATTCGGTTGTAGAAGAGCCATTTAAAAAACTGATCAACCAGGGA
>DYQT01000388.1 GCA_020719165.1 Draconibacterium orientale
ATGGAAGCGTTTCCGTACTGCCTGTGATGAATTCTTTAATAACAAGAATGAGCATTTCAAGGGCCTGCAAGCCAGTGAAGGCGATAATCTGCAGATCAAACTTGAAATCATCAGCAAACTGAATGCTTTCGAATACAGCGACAACCGCCAGGAAAGCCTGAATAAAGTAAAAGAGTTACAGCGTCAGTGGATGGAAACCGGCCATGTTCCGATTAAAGAAAAAGACCGCATTCAGGCTGAATTTAAAGCTGCTGTAAATAAAATCTATGACAAATTGAAGGTGGATTCGCAGGAAGCTAACCAGATGAATTACCGTTCACGCTTCGAAAATGTGAAGGATCAGCCTGATGCCGGTCGTATTATCAACCGTGAGCGTTCCGGGTTACAATCCAAAATTGATAGCCTCAAAGAAGAAATTCTGCTTTGGGAAAACAATATCGGGTTCTTTGCAAAATCGAAACAAGCCAACCTTCTGAAGGCGGAGTTTGAAGCAAAAATTGAGAAAGCCAAAGAGGAACTTGCATCCCTCGAAGCCAAAGCGAAAATTCTCCGAAATGTTGCCCGAGAGCAACAGTAAAATTTGAAAAGCCCCAGTATGGGGCTTTTTTTATGACATGTTGCATTGGTGAAAATATTTAAAAGTTAAAAAATCAGTATCATCAATTTGATCACTAATCAACGATTCTATATATTCCGTACCTTTGCACTATGTCAGCAAACACATTCGGAACCATATTCAGGCTTACCACTTTTGGCGAGTCACACGGAATCGCACTAGGCGGTATAATCGACGGATGCCCTGCCGGGCTGGTAATCGATATGGAATTTATTCAAAACGAACTCAACCGCCGCAGGCCCGGACAGTCGACTATGACTTCCCCCCGCGATGAAAGCGATACGATTGAAATACTCTCAGGCGTTTTCGAAGGCAGATCGACCGGATCGCCTATCGCGTTTGAAATCCGCAATAAAGACCATCATAGTTTTGATTACGATCACCTGAAAGATGCGTATCGTCCTTCGCATGCTGATTATACATACGACAGCAAATACGGATTCCGCGATTACCGCGGGGGCGGCCGTTCTTCGGCCCGCGAAACCTTATCACGCGTTGCCGGAGGTGCAATAGCTAAACTGTTGCTTCAAAATTCAGGCATTCAGATCAAAGCTTATGTAAGCAGCATTGGTGAAGTGAGCGCAAATAGGGCTTTCACTATTGATCAGCTGGATGAAATTGAAAAAAGTCCTGTACGCTGCCCCGATGTTGACGCATCCGACAAAATGATTGAGCTTATCACCAAACTTAAACAAGAGGGTGATACAACCGGTGGAACTATTACCTGCATTATTAACGGTGTTCCACCCGGATTGGGCGAACCGGTATTCGATAAACTGCAAGCCGACCTTGCTAAAGCTGCCATGAGTATCAATACAGCCAAAGGATTTGAATATGGAGAAGGATTTAATGCTCCTTCCATGCGTGGTTCGACGCATAACGATATTTTTGTTTCCAACGGTGAAGGCGGAATAAAAACTGCAACTAACCACTCAGGAGGAATCCAGGGTGGCATCAGCAATGGAAGCGATATTGTTTTTAAAGTTGCGTTTAAACCAATTGCGACAATTCTGCAATCACAGCCTTCGGTTAATAGCAAAGGTGAAAATATCGTATTAGCTGCAAAAGGAAGGCATGATGTAGTTGTTGTTCCACGTGCGGTTCCAATTGTTGAAGCAATGGCTGCCCTTGTAATTGCCGATCACCTGCTTCGCAACAGATCATCAAGACTGTAAGCATTGATCACTATTTCCCATTTTCTTTTAACTGTTAACTCTTTTTGTCAAGATGAAGAAAGCATTGAAAATTTCAGCCATCGTAATTG
>DYQT01000389.1 GCA_020719165.1 Draconibacterium orientale
GCAGGGCCACTGGTACTTCGGATTAATTTCTCCTGCGATACTCAGGGTGGCAGGAATGGTGGTGCCAATTAAATCGCCGTTACGGTATCGGGTTGCTTTCAGGTTTTCGGCCATCCAAACCTGTGTACCGATCTGAATGGTTTTACATACATTTCCATCCTGGTCGGTCATGGTACCGTAAGTCAGGTCAGGATTGAACACTGCTGTCGTTATGCCATTGCTGTTATTGCTGTCCTTCCTGCAACCACTCCAGGACAACAATACTATTCCTGCTATAACGGATATATAAAAACAGGTGGTTGTTATAATTTTCATGTGGTGTTTTTTTTACAGGTCACATGCCTGCTTTATCGTCAGAAAGGGAACTCCAAGATAAAATAAAATCATCAGCCTGTAAGTCATAATTTGATGATTTTGTCATGTTCGTTTCATAGCAACAAAAAATCAGAGTATAAAGATACAAAAATCTAAATTTTCAGAGTTGTTTTCGTGTCACATACTAAGCATTCAACTGATCTGATCTAAAAACAAGGAAAGACAAAACGAATTCTTGCTTTCCAATCGCCCGGAACTAAAAAAGCCTCACAATCCTAAGATTATAAGGCTTTTTATGTACCCCGGGCCGGAATCGAACCGGCACGAACAGAGTTCATCGGTTTTTGAGACCGACGCGTCTACCAATTCCGCCACCGGGGCAAACTGGAGTGCAAAGGTAATTGTTTTTGTCACTCCGCATTATATGATACTCATTTTTTTAAAAGCAATATGTTTAAACATCTAAACTATTGCTCTTCAACAGGTTCTCAGCCCGTGAACTGAACCTTTGAACGCGAAGACATTTGAACTTTGAACCATCTCTTTTGTCACACTGAGCTGAGTTGAAGTGTTGAACGCGAAGCATTTTAACAAACTAATAATTCCAGTTCCTCGCCTGGCTTCCTGTACTTGCCGAATTTATTTTATCATTTTCAAAAAGTTAACTTCCTTTTCGGAAAGGAAACGCCAGCGGCCACGTGGAAGGTCTTTCTTGGTAAGGCCAGCAAATACCATACGATCGAGTTTTACCACTTCATAACCCAATGCTTCGAATATGCGGCGGACAATACGGTTACGGCCCGAATGGAGCTCAACACCTATTTCCTTTTTGCTTTTTCCTCCTTCTGCATAAGCAATTTCATCAACCAGAACAATTCCGTCTTCCAGTTCAACACCTTCGCCTATTTTCAGGAGATCAGCTTTGGTAAGCGGTTTGTCGAGTTCTACGTTATACACCTTTCGTACTTTGTGACTTGGATGCATCAGCTTGGTAGCTAACTCCCCATCATTGGTAAAAAGCAACAAGCCACTGGTGTTGCGATCGAGGCGACCGACAGGATAAATCCTTTCCCTGCCTGCATCAGCAACAAGCGACATTACCGTGTTGCGGTCGAATGGATCGTCGGTAGTAGTAATATATCCTTTTGGCTTGTTGAGAAGCAGATATACAAGTTTTTCCCTGCGCACTTTTTCGTCACCATACTGAACCTTATCGGTAGGCAATATTTTAGTTCCTAATGCAGTTACAACAACACCATTAACCATAACGGCACCTGCAACAATTAATTCATCCGCTTCGCGGCGTGAGCATATTCCTGAGTTAGAGAGGAATTTGTTCAGACGGATGCTGCCATCAGGACTTGGAAGGCCGGGTTTACTTCCGGGATAATCTTTTTTGGATGGCTTACGATCGTAACTGCTTTTACGATCGGAGGATCTTTCGTATGTTTTACGTGCGGGTCTTTCACTATCTCCGCTTCTTTCGTAGGAACGACGGGCGGGTCTTTCGCCATCGCTGCTTTTATCGAATGAACGACGGAAGGGTCTTTC
>DYQT01000135.1 GCA_020719165.1 Draconibacterium orientale
TGCCATTTAACGACTTAATCAAACCAACTTGACCGAAAGGGATAAGCAGTAAAACATATTTGCTGCTCATTTTAGGAATAAACCGCAAATGAAGCACCAGGGTGTAGGCAATTACAATAACAAGCGCCCATGTTTCTTTCGCGTCCCATCCCCAGTAACGGCCCCATGATTCATTGGCCCACACCCCCCCAAGAAAAGTTCCGATGGTGGCCAAAACTATTCCTACGATCAGGTTCATTTCATTGATGCAGGTTAACTCGGAAATGATTAAATCGAGTCGGCGATGATTTTTTTCAGTCTTAAACAGATAGATGACAAGGTTCATTAATCCGAGAATAAACCCGAGCCCAAGGAAACCATAGCTGATGGTGAGTGTTGCAACATGGATGATAAGCCAATAGGATTTTAACACCGGCTGCAGGTTTGTCAATTGAGGATCGTAGCTGCTATGGCTTGCCGTCATTAGGATAAAAAAGGCCAGCAAAGCGGTTGCTGCAAGGGTTATTTTAGAATATCTTGCAAAACTGAATCCGGCCAGTAAGCCGCCCCAGGCAATGAGTAAAAGAGATTCATAACCGTTGCTCCAGGGGGCATGGCCTGTTAAATACCAGCGGAGAATCATGCCAAATGTATGATATAAGAATGCAAGTCCAAGAACCAGAACTGAAATATTCAACGAAACAGTGAGAAACCGGTTTTTCTGTTGACGCAAATTATCAATGAATGCCAGCAACAACAGAACCACGCTCAAAATGGCGTAAACATTTCGGAGTGTGATAAAAATCTGCAGTTTATTATACAGAATTTCAACATTGATCTTAGTTTCAGATGCCAGCAGTTGGCTGCTTGCCGAATTTCGTTGAATGCCGGTGATAATGCTCATGATTTTATCAGCCCTTGTATCATCGCCGGAAACCTTTGCCTTTGATACTTCTGTGAAATAGAGCGCCATGATGGCTGAATAATTCAGCGGGTTGAGCTGCAGCTCTTCATTGATGATTGTTATTGGCCCTGATAGTGGAGCCTGTGCTGCCTTATCATCCCAGCTTATCCATTTGTTATTCGGATCTCCCTGCAACGGAAAAAGTTTCAGCATGCTGCCATTTATGGCCATTTCAAAAACATTCAAACGTTCGTCAACCCTGATGATCTCTTTGTCGAAACTGTTTTGAGTTGATTGCTTTTTCCTGAACGCCTCCCCGGTGTATTTTTGCAGCTTATATTGGTTGTTTTGATCAAAAAAATCGCGAAATGAGGCATATTTCCCTTCGATGCCAATGATTTTCCGGACGGAGTTTTCTCTTATATAAATAATTTTCTGCTCCCTCCAGAAGCCAGGCTCCATCACCATGTCCATCATTACCTGAATGGCATTCATTTCGCCTTTTCCTGCAATTTCAAACTTGTCTTTCCGGGCAATTTTGTGCATAACATCATACGCCAGAGAGTGTATCGGTTGAAACCGGCCATCGAAGGTCTGAACCAATAAATGGCCGAATTTTTCAGCCTGATCGGGGGCAACCGGACTCGATGCGTTGGTTTGAGCATAAGCGGTTGAGCCTATCATCAATAAAAGCCCGGTTATAATGACTGCTGATCTCCGGGTTGTCCGAATTTCACCGATTTTCCGGCTCAGATAATGAAACCGGGAGTTTTTGTTGAATAGGCTGAAAGCAAAGCCCAGGCAAAGCAGAAAATAACCGATATAGGTAAAAAGAGTGCCATAAAAATCGTGATTGACGGATAAAACAGTCCCCTTTTCGTCGGGATCATAAGAGGACTGAAAAAAACGATACTGGTTGTAATCCAATACGTTGTTCATGAATATCCTGTGATTTTCCCGCAAGTTCTTCCTGTTATCAATAAGGGTGATTTCACTGGCATAGGACGACGGACTCATAGAACCCGCGTACCGGTCGAGGATAAAGTCATTCAACCTGAGTGAAAATGGCAATTCAACAGGCTTCTCTCCAAAGCCCATTTTAAAAGCCACGCCGTCGAAATTGTAATCCTGCAGGCTCATCAAATATCCTGATCCGCCAAAAACAGTGGCCTGGTGCTGTTTATTGTTTATTGTAATATTTAAAACCATGGCACCCGTCCCATTTTCGTCGGCATTGCCATTCACAAACTCAGTAGCTGCATTGATGTAAAAACCGGTTTTCATGAATGCCATTTCCTGTGCCAGATAGATCAGGGTGTCAGATAATTCCGTAAGGGTTCCGGGCTTGATCGTATCCGATCGGCTCGCTGCCATGTTCGTTCTTACCACTGTAAACGGGGCAGTAAACAACAAATCGCCATTCAGCTCCGTGATTTGAACGGCATTGGCATGTGAGGAGTCGTTAAAGGCAAGGGTTAACAGTCCCAGCTCCTTTACCTCCCCATTGGCGAGAAACAGGTTTTTCTGGGCTGATTCGTTTGCAACAGCCACTGAAATAATCCTTTCCCCGTTTGGCACATTTTCCTTCACCTTTTCCACAGCATTATCAAGAAAGGTTACATAATCAATTTTGATTTCCCCCTTATCCTGTGAAAGATATTCCAGATGAAGAGCGTTATTGGTAAAGGCACCAACATTGAAAGGCTGATCGTAGTTGAACTGTTGATTTTTTTCCTGAATAAAAATTTGCAGATAGGTGTTCTGTGTATAGATACGGTTGGTCTCTTCCCCTTCCCGGATATGCATGCTGCCTTCAAAGCCAAAATAGCGCGTAATTCCGGCACCGATAATAATGATGATGAATGCAACATGAAATAGCAATCCTGACCATTTTTTACTGCTTACCATCTTGAATTTTACAATGTGACCGAGCAGATTTAAAATCAAGAGAAAAAAAATCAATTCAAACCAAAGGGCATGATAGACCAAATGCTGCGCCGTTAAGGTGTCATATTTTTCCTCTATAAAGGTCGCTGCTCCCATTGAAAACATAAGCAGGAGCAGGAGAATAACTGCAGTTTGAGAAGAAAAAACAAGATTAGATATTCGTTTCATCAGATTTTTTTAATGAGACAGGACAGAAAATAAGAGCGGGAACGGAGAATGTTCTGTTGCGCTATATTTCGGAAAATCCTGATAGGTGTATTGAGGAACAAAAATACATTAATATCTCTGAACAGCAAAAAGAGATGTGCTTTCAGGTTGGTAACCGGATGTGGTCAGGAAAAATATTCAGGTGATCGGGAATTTTCAATCTGCAATATTTCTGATCATGCCGTTAAAGATCAATACATGGAAAGGGAGCATCGACAGCCAATACAATCTGCCCCATATTCCCATCGGACGAAAAGTGGCCGTTTGCCGCAAAATATTGTCATGATCTATTCTGAACTCCAGCCATGCCTCTCCTGGGAGTCTCATTTCGGCGTACAGGAGCAATCTTTTTTTCTGTTTGTCGGCATATACAACCCGCCACAGATCAAGTGCATCACCGGCAGAAATTTCGCCCTGGCTGGTTCTTCCCCGGCGTATTCCGACACCGCCTACCAATCTGTCCATAAATCCACGGATATTCCACAACAAATCAGCGTAGTACCATCCGTTTTCCCCTCCGATTGACCAGATTTTTTCCATCGCCTTCTCAACATCTTTCACCTTTCGCTTCTTGATATCCTTATAACATCCGTAAACCGGAACTTCAACGAAGTGCGACAACCCCTTTTCAAGGTCGTGCATGGAGAGTGCGTCTTTCCAGCTGGAAAGTACCTGGTGCTGTTCAATTTTGTCGAAGGCCAGTTCAATGCTGCGGTTATAGGTAATTGGAACAACCCCCAGCATTTTTTCCAATTCGTTGTCTTTGCACACAACCTCTACCTTCATGCTGTTTACCAAATGTGAGGCAAGGGAATAGGAAATGGAGGTGACAAAAAACAGCCAGTAGGAAGACAGCTTCGGCGTCATGATCGGAACGATGCCGATCCATCGCCGCAACCCACGGATGTGGGCAAACCGGAGCAGCATATCACGGTAAGTAAGTATATCAGGCCCACCGATATCGAAACTGCGGTTAAAAGTTTCCGTTTTCAGCATGACCCCCGACAAATATTCCACTACATTGCGGATGGCGATAGGCTGGCATTTGGTCAGAAGCCAACGCGGAGCAATCATCACCGGTAATTTTTCGACCAAATCGCGTATGATTTCGAAGGAAGCGCTTCCTGAACCAACGATGATCCCGGCTCTCAGGGTTGTTAGCGCATACACTTCTGAAGCGAGGATGTTTTCGACATTTTTTCTGGAAGAAAGGTGTTTTGACAATTCTTTTTCATTGACGATTCCGCTCAGGTAAACGACCTGCTTAACCCGGGTTTGTTCCAGCCGTTTTTTAAAATTTCCGGCAGAGATGGCCTCCATCTCTTCAAAACTACCCATCATGGTTGCCATGGAATGTATCAGATAGAAGGCCACATCAATATCTGCGGGGATCCTGCATAATTCATCCGTCATTAAAAAGTCAACCTCTACAACACTCAACCGATCGTTTTGAAAGCGGCTCTGATCGAATCTGTTGGAATCCCTTACACAACAAACTACTTCATGACCTTTTTCAAGGAGTACAGGCAATATCCGTTTGGCAATGTACCCCGTGGCGCCGGTCAGCAGGATTTTCATTCGTTTGGTTTTAGAATCGAATAAAAGAGTTCATCAAGGAATTGTCCGTTCTTAAAAAGTGACTTTTCAAATCGGGCTTCCAGTTTCATCCCGGCTTTTTCAAGAACCCTTTGTGATGCCAGATTTGTAGAAAACGGACGGGCAAAGATACGGTTAAGGTCAAACGATCGGAATCCGTGGTCAATAATTTGTTTAACTGCCGCTGTCATGATTCCCCTTCCCCAATACTCCTCTGCCAGCCAATAACCCATTTCGGCATTTTTTCGGTGGATGTCTGTTTGTGGAAAAATCCCGATGGAGCCACAGGCGACTTCATCTGCCACAATAGCAAACACCCTTAACGGATTGTCATCCCTGAAAGTGTTGATGTAGGTGATGCCACTTTCCCTAAAATATGGATGCGGAAAGGCATCGGTGAGGTTGTCGGCAATCTTTTTATTGTTGGCAAATTTCACCAGGTTGTCCAGGTCATCTAAATTCCATGGACGAAGAATAAAGTTGGTTGTTTCACGCTTCATGGCTGTTCGTAAAAGGAGGTTAATTAATTCATCTTCGTCAGTTCCCGCCAGGCCCGGTAATCAGCCAGGTTGAATGAAAGAAATCTTCGATTTTCATAATCCCGGATGAAATCCTGTTTACGCTTCTGTATGATCTTATGATATTCTACGGGTGACATATATTGGTGATCAAATGAAAAATTTCGGTCCCGAACCTGTCTGATTTTTTCCAGTTCATCCTTGGTTTTGTCAAGGTATGGCAAGGCTTTATCCGAAAGGGTGCATAGCCAGTCGAGATGCACAAAAGCCTTCTGGTAACGCGAAAAATTATAGCGTGCAATCACCACATCCCAGTTTACCAGCGATGTCAATACCACTATCGTGAATGCAGCGATGGCATTCACCCGTAAAAGGTAAAAGGAGGTTTTGAAATTGGCTACTTTAACCATCACCATGATCAGCCCGATGAAAGTCAGCGCCAGGAAAACGAATACCGCGATACGTTTATAGGCCAGGGCATAATGATAAATATACCATCCGTTGCGTATGCTGACTGAAATAACCAGCACCATATTCTGAACAAGCCATGCATAGCTCAGTCGTCGAAGAAAATCGTTTCCCTTTAAAAAGTTAAGATTTCCCCGGTACAGCCACAGGATGATCCCGATCGAAATCAGAATGGAGAGGATTAACAGGTAGGTGCCTTCATGTACAAATTGCCGCAGATACTGTCCATTCCACTCAAAATTAAACCATACGAACCAGATGTCGAGTACATTTTGGAACAATATCAGCAGGTTCAGAACCACCAGTAGAAATAGGCCTGCCCGGTATTCGCTTTTCAGGGCAAGCATCCGGAACCCTCCCCTGGATTCTGTCGGGCGCTGACGCTGGAGGGTTTCAGGGGTGTTTTCATCCCAGGCAGGAATTTTTCCGGCCTGTTTTCTGAAGATAAAAATAACTGATGTCCAACTCCCCAGAAATAACACTCCAATCAGTGCAAAATTAACATGTGCCAGCAACTGTTCCAGCCATTGACCGGGAAACCGGAGCAACTCTTCGACAACCCTTGAAAAATAGGGGTTCGAGGCGCTGTAAATCAGGAGAAAAAACAGGATCACCATCACCGGAAGTACAAAATAGACTGCTTGTCGTAAGCGGTGGCGTGAGCGATCGGATTGTTTGGTAAGGGCCATAAGTTGGTTGATGGTATTCATGGGGCCATAGGCGAGATTGGCAATTGCCAGTATGGCAAAGGAAACCAACGAGCGGCCAGCCGGAAGCAGCAACCAGCCGCTCCAGAGAAGAAGAGAAATCACATTCATGGCGATCACAAAAGCCGAGGCATGAACCAGGGTAAAAATTGCCGTAACCAACACCCCGGCCGTTAACAACCATCCACTCCCGGTAATCTTTTTTACAGGGGTGAAGTACCAAATCAATGACAGTAAAACACTTTCGAAAATCAGGAGGTTAAGGCCAATCGACTGATGATAAAAAAGCACGGTAAACATCAGTGCAATACACCCTGCAACAAGAAATTCTCGAGATTTTGCCATAGTTCGTTCTGGTTTAAAAATAAACGCTGATTCACTGTGCCGTATTGCCCGAAAATCTTAATATCTTCGTGCCATAATCTACCCCGATGAAAAGAAATATTTCGCGCCGGCAGGCGCTAAAAACCATGGGACTAACATTCGGTGCAGCAGCCCTGGGCATTGATGGTTTTTCACACACTCGTGAAGGAGTTTTTGAATACAGACTCAATCTGGAGGATATTTTCAACCCCATTGAAAATCCGTTGAAGCGACCCATCAAGGCCATCACCTGCGGTGCCGGAAGCCGGGGAAATGTATATGGAGGTTATGCCACCA
Source organism: Draconibacterium orientale (assembly GCA_020719165.1). GTDB lineage: Bacteria > Bacteroidota > Bacteroidia > Bacteroidales > FEN-979 > CAIVAT01. The sequence continues at coordinate 6,987 of DYQT01000135.1, forward strand.
ATTTTCCCGAACAGATTACCATCGTCGGGGTCGCCGAACCCATTCCCGTCAGGAATGAGCGATACGTAAAAAAACACAACATCGCAGCAGAGAACAGGTTCAACACCTGGGAGGATGTTTTCAAGCGACCAAAATTTGCCGATGCCATCATCATCACCATGCCCGACCACCTTCACTACGAGCCCTGTATGAAGGCGATGGAGCTTGGATATGACGTGCTGCTCGAGAAACCCATGGCCCAAACCGCACAGCAATGCCGCGACATCCTGGCCATGACCCGCAAAACCGGGCGCATCGTGGCGGTGTGCCATGTACTTCGCTATTCGCCCTATTTCGTCAAGATGAAAAAACTGATCGAAGAGGGGGCCATTGGCGAACTGGTCAGCATCCAGCACTTCGAACCCATTGAGCACATCCACATGTCGCATTCGTATGTGCGCGGAAACTGGCACAATTCAAAGGAAACCACCCCTATCATCCTGGCAAAAAGCTGCCACGACCTCGACATCCTGCGGTGGATGACCGGGAAGAAGAGCGAAAGTATTGTGGCCATGGGCGGACTGAAATGGTTCCGCAAGGAGAATGCACCTAAGGGAAGTACAGACCGTTGCATGAATGGTTGTGCCGTGGAGGCGACCTGCCCCTATTCAGCCATGAAAATCTACTACCGGGAACGTGGATGGCTCTATGTTTTTGACCTTCCGGAAGAGAAAGAGAGACAGGGGGATGCCATTCTGGAGTACCTGAAAACCACCAATTATGGCAGGTGTGTTTACCGGATGGACAACGACCAGCCCGACCATTATGTAACATCCATTCAGTTTGAGGACCAGGTAACAGCGAACTTTTCGATGGAGGCATTTACCTCCTACAGTGGCCGGCGCACCCGGGTCATGGGCTCGATGGGCGACATGGTGGGCGACATGAATGAACTGACGGTAACCGACTTCAGAACCGAAAAAAGCATCACACTGGTGCCAAAAGCCGAAGATGTGGAAAACTATAAAAACAGCGGACACGGCGGTGGCGACTGGTTCCTGATGCGTGATTTTGTGATGGCGGTGGCCAACCAGGACCCCAAGTACCTTACCTCTACCATCGACCAGTCGATCGAAAGCCACCTGATGGGTTTTGCTGCAGAGGAGAGCCGGAAAAACAGTCAGTTGGTTAAAATCAAATAATTGAGCGCTTTGTTAGCAGCCGCTGGTTCGGCTTTTGCGTGTTTATTTATCGTAATGATACCGGCAACTATATATCAATATTTCCTCGCCAATAACCTGATATACAAGCCTATGGTCCCTATCAATTCGTCTGGACCAGTATCCTGTTAAATCATATTTAAGTGCCTCCGGTTTGCCCAACCCCTTGCACGGTGTCCTTTCAATATCTTTGATGAGCTCATTTATTTTTTTGCGCATCTTTCGGTCTTCCGATTGCCATGAAATGTAGTCTTCCCAAGAATTCTGTGAAAAAGTTATTCGTTTCATTCTTCTATCAATTCTTTTTGAAAAGACTTACCCGACTTCATTTGCTGTATGGATTCATACAAATGATCAGCATTTGTTTTTGAACTTAATAAATGAACCGTTTCAAGAATAGAATTATACTCATCAAGGGAAATAAGTACAGTTCCGCTTCCTGATCCTCGTTTTATAATTAAGGTTTCATTATTCATTTCGACATCATCAAGATACTGTTTCAGTTTCGTCCTGAACTCAGTGAAATTTGCTGCTCTCATAATTCAAATTTTAAAAAATTACTATTAAAGTACAAATTTAAGTACTTTTTAAATAACTTATGCGTCAGAATACTTTTTTTCTAAACATGCAGCCTAACGGCTGACGCTAAGGCAAGTCGGGAATAGCTTTTTAGTGGATCCAGCAGTACTCTGACCAATTATGATGACCTTATTTATTAGCGTTTGCTTCTTATTTCCCAGTTGTCAATTATGTAAAAATTCCAAATGCCTTTTCTGATTATTAATTCTATTTCCAAGTCGTTCGGTTTAGATGTAAAGCATTGTCCATAAGCCTCTTGATCAATTGTCAAATGCTCAGGTTTTCCATGAAACTCGAAATTAACTTTTGGTCTTGATTTTGAAGTTCCAGAATAAATGGCTGTTAACCCGACTTGCACCCCGATACGAGGTATGAAATAAATCTCATTTTACAA
>DYQT01000390.1 GCA_020719165.1 Draconibacterium orientale
AGTACATAGTTTAAGGAAATTATTTACTAACCATTAATTTACTTGCCTTAAATTCTCCAGCACTTCAAAATAACATTTAGCCTACTTTTCCTTCTTGAGCATGATAGCCGGAATCTCCAGCACTTTGATATACGCGTTAAAACCAGCTACATCGTGATCCACAATCTCCCTCACTTTACCCACAGCTGCATCAATTTGCTTCGACAAATCATCATAAACCACATACGAAGCTTTGGTAGGTTTTGATTCTCCATCCGAAACCATTGAACCTAAACCGGCCATTTTATCATTTAACCGTATCGGGTAAGCCAGCACATCCTGGGGAGCTTTGGCTTTGGGCTGCATTAATATTGATTCCAATTCGTCCAGCGAAGTAGTTATTGGTTTTGCCTTCTTCTTTAACTGATTTGCCAGGGTAGTATCACTCACAGTTTCGATGTACCCGTTAATTTGTTTACGAATTGCCCTGATCTGGTTTATAGCTTTATGCGCTTCGTCAACTTTCCTGTTGATTTTTTGATGCAGATCAAATTGTTCTTTCAAATCAGCTTCAGTGGCATTGGATCGCGGATCTTTTTTGATCTCGAAAGATTGTTCGCCAACGATAGCTTTATCTTCAAACAGACGCACTTTATAATTGCCCGGCAATGCTCTTACCCCTTCACCGGAACCTGCCCACATCACATTAGTCCCTACAACAGCGGTTACATCAGGATAGCGCATATTCCAGGTAAAACTACTCATTCCGGCTTTGTTGGTTACAAAATCAGCTTTTTGTTTGGTGGTATCCTGGTAGAACTCTTTTGCCACTTTCATAGGTTCCCCTTTCGAATTTTTCAAGGAGGAATAGGTGATTATAGTGTCATTTTTGTCATCCAAAAACTGAAGCTGAAGTTCTTTGCCCGACTTGTTTTTTAGATAGTAACGCACCAAAACCCCGTTAGGAGCATTGGTTCCGGTAGTTTTGGATTCTCTTTGTCCGCCTTGCATACGATAAGCAGGTCGAGGCTTGAAGATATATTTATCTCCTTTAACATTTTTATCTATGATTTCATAGAGCGGCGTTATGTCATCCAGAATCCAGAAGGCACGTCCGTGTGTGGCTACGACAAGATCTTTTTCTCTTTTTTGAATTTGAAGATCACGGACAGGAGTTACAGGTAAATTCAGGTTCAGTTTCTGCCACAAATCGCCATCATTGAATGAAACATAGACTCCTCTTTCGGTTCCGGCAAACAATAAACCGGGTTTGTTCGGATCTTCACGGACCACCCTGCAATATTCGTCGGAAGGAATTCCGTTGGTAATTTTTGTCCAGGTTTTGCCATAGTCAGCGGTCTTGAATAAATATGGCGTACGATCGCCGAACATGTATTTATTTGCAGCCAGGTATGCTTTCCCCTTGTTGTGATCCGAAGCATGAATCATACTGATTAATGAAAAATCAGGAAGCAGCGCAGTTGGTATCGAAACATTTTCCCAACTGCCACCATTGTTTTTAGAAACATGTACCAGTCCATCATCGGAACCCGTCCATAAAACACCCTGTTCCAATGGCGACTCACACATAGTAAAAATAGTGGCATAGATTTCAGCCCCCGTTTGATCTTTGGTAATCGGTCCACCGGTATCTCCTGTTGTTTTCGGATCATTTCGCGTTAAATCCGGACTGATGGTCTCAAATGAATTACCACCATCTTCGGTTACCAAAACGTATTGCGAAGTAACATAGATCCGTTTAGGGTTGTGAGGGGAAAATACTATCGGGTAAGTCCATTGAAAACGCTGCTTTTTAGCATTGGCAGGAGATCCGATACTGGCTTCGGGATAAGGTGATATGGCCTGGCTTTGTTTTGTTCTGC
>DYQT01000391.1 GCA_020719165.1 Draconibacterium orientale
GATGTCACCCAGCATGACATCCCAGAAGCCGATCAGACGGCCCCCGATCTGGGTCTCTTTGCGCTTTACATAAACAGTAATATCCTTCTTTGTGGTATCTTCATAAACCAGCCCTTTTTCCTTGTCATAGGCCTGGAAGCGCTGATAAATCGTGATCACGCCAACATAGGTGCCGTCGGGCTGCCTTACGAGGTCGCTTACATATTGAATTTTATACCAGTCGATGGTCACCTTGTCATAATTGAGTTGCATCAGGCGGTCGAAATATTCACGCACCTTATAGTAATTCACATCCTGCCTGCCAAGTGATGAAACGCCGATTTCACTATTTTCCATAAACAGTTCGGCTGCCCGTTCGATCACCCGTTGTGCATCAGACCATGGGGTTTTCTTATCCCCGATGATGCTGATATATTTGCTGAGGTCGCGAACCTTCTCAAGAGCAAGGCTGTCGATTGCCTGTTTGCGCTGAGGCGAAAGATTATCCTGGGCGGCAACCCGGTTCGACACCGCGAAGAAGGAAGCCAATATGATCAATGAAATTAATTTTCTCATAATCGTTACTTTTTAATTAAATCGAGTCCTTTGATTTTCCCATTGGCATCGGTCATGATGGCATCAATGTCGTTCCTGCTTGCCTTGGTATCCTTCAGGAAATTCAGGTAGCGTTTAATGGTGGTTGGTTTATCGTAATCCACGGTTGAGCCTTCACGGCTGATGATGATGAGTACAGGCGCATCATCTGATGAAAAAAATTGAAGTGTTTTCTGAATGGTGTTGTCGGCTTGCGACAGGTCGCCTGTTTTGGCCGCATTGGCAATGCTGGTAAATGCATTTTCCAGTTGCGTTTTTATCGGAATATTGCTGCTTCCGCCTGCCCGCATCTCCCTGATCTTATTCTCAACACGGGCAATAAGTTCGTCAATCTCCGAATCGTCCAAATTCTGCTTTTTAATGGCATTGAGTGCCTTCTCCAGTTCGTCGGCTGATTTGTTGTCCTTGTTCAACAATAAATCAAAGAGGGCCGCCCGTGCAATGTCAACTTTCTGCGCTTTTGCCTGAGTTTGGTTTGCAAGCAGTGTTTTCAGCTTTTGCTGGGCCTGAATAATCATGTCGTTGAGGATGGGATCATTAAGATTCTTGTCCATAACCTCACCAACGATGCGTTTTTGTTCATCATACGAAAGTGTTGAAGTGCCGCTGATGATGGGCTGCAATTGTTTTTTTGCAGCTTCAATCTGCGCCTTACGCTCCTTTTTCGACAATTTCCCTGTCTTTCCGCAGCTTTCGGTACCTGCAACCATAAGCGCCATCAGCAGGATGAACATCAACCGCTGCCAGGGAATTGATTTTATTTTACTTGCTATTTCTGACATATCAGATTAAGTGTTAAGTGTTAAGTGTTAAGTGTTAAGTGTTAAGTGTTAAGTTTTAAGTTTTAAGTGTATCCAGCCCCGCGTCACCCTTTGTAGAATGGAAACTTCACAACCTTCGCCCTCAATACTTTGTCCCGGATTTTGATGAATATTTCGCTTCCTTCCTTTGACAAAGCCGTGGGTACATATCCCATGCCGATGGCCATTTTCACTGCCGGGCCCATGGTACCAGAGGTTACCTCTCCGATTTTGTTGCCTTGAGAATCGGTAATTTCATATTCGTGCCGGGGGATTCCCTTGTCAACCATTTCAAATCCGACAAGTTTGTGGGCGGTTCCTTCCTGTTTCTGTTTCAGCAAGGCAGATTTATTAATAAACTCTTTGTAATCAGTAAATTTAGTGATCCAGCCCAACCCGGCTTCGATGGGTGAAGTGGTATCATTGATGTCGTTTCCATACAGGCAATAACCCATCTCCAAACG
>DYQT01000392.1 GCA_020719165.1 Draconibacterium orientale
CATTGTTTGAAGATGGCAGCCCGGCAGGTATTAAAGCTGCTTTGCAAATTCTTGATATTGCGCAAAATTATTTACGCCTGCCACTGGTGAAAGTTAATAAATCGGTTTATTTACAAATTAATAATATGATTACCAAATTTTTAGATTCAAAAACACTTAAAAAATGAAACTTGTAAAACTATTGGTTCTCTCAGTCCTGCTGTTTTTCTCCATTGCTATTTTAGCACAGGAAAATCCACTTCAGATTTTTGAAAAGAAAGGGGAAGTTTACTTTAAATTCAATTCCGGAGATTTTGCTGTTAGTCATCTTTCAAAAATGATCTCCATCGACCATTTCGACAAGGGCTGCGTTTATGCTTACGCAAATAAAAAGGAGTTTACTGCTTTTTTAAAAACAGGATTAAGCTATGAAATCCTCACCAGTCCGGGAGAACTACTTGCCAATCCCAAAATGATGGACAAGGTAAATGTCAAAGAAATTACAGAATGGGATTTTTACCCTACCTACGATGCATACGTTGATATGATGTACCAGTACGCAACCGATTACCCCGATTTATGCCAGGTTTTTAGCATTGGAACAAGCACAAATGGCCGCCAGTTGCTCATGGCTAAAATATCCGATAACATTGGTACAAAAGAAGCTGAGCCCCAATTTCTCTACACCGGAACCATTCATGGAGATGAAACCACCGGCTATATTTTGTTGTTAAGGTTGATTAGCCATTTGCTCGAAAACTATGGAACAGACCCTGAAATTACCGACATAGTAAACAGTACAGAAATATGGATAAATCCAGCTTCTAATCCTGATGGAACTTACGCCGGAGGCAATAATACGGTGAATGGCGCTCAACGCTACAATGCAAATAATGTTGACCTTAACCGTAACTATCCCGATCCTGAAGATGGCCCGCACCCCGATGGCAACGAATGGCAGCCGGAAACTCTGGTATTTATGCAGTTAGCCGAAGAAAATAATTTTGTGATGAGTGGAAATACCCATGGTGGGGCTGAGGTTCTAAACTATCCCTGGGACACCTGGCCGCAACTTCATGCTGATGACGCATGGTGGGTATTTGTATGCCGCGAATACGCCGATACTGTTCACCTTTACGCACCATCAGGCTACCTTACCGATCTTGAAAACGGAATAACCAACGGCTATGCCTGGTACACCATCGATGGTGGGCGTCAGGATTATATGACCTATTTTCATCATGGACGTGAACTTACCATGGAAATCTCAGAAACAAAGCTTCCTCCGGCAAATCAACTACCATCTTTTTGGAATTATAACTATCGTTCACTCATCAATTACATTAAACAATCAAATTACGGGGTTTCCGGAATTGTCACTGATTTGGATTCCGGTGTGCCACTAGAAGCAAAGGTTTTCATCGAAGGTCATGATGTTGAAAACTCCTTTGTTTACGCTTGCGCTGAAACAGGATTCTATCAGCGCCTTCTTGACCAGGGAACCTGGGATCTGACTTTTTCAGCTCCCGGACATTATCCGGTTACTGTTGAAAACGTTCAGGTTTCAAGATATGCAACCCCCACCCTGAATGTACAGCTTGACGCTGGTAGCTTGATAGCTGATTTCACTGCTTCCACAAACACAATCCCGATTGGCGGACAAGTAGATTTTACCGACCAATCGTTTGGAAGCCCGGTAAGTTGGGCATGGACTTTTGAAGGGGGTAATCCCGCTACCTCAACAATCCAGAATCCACAAAATATTGTTTACAGCCAAACCGGTTCGTTTGATGTAACCCTCACCGTTACCAATTCTCAGGGGCAATCCGAAACCATCACAAAGACGGATTTTATCGTAGTTAACGCTGAATTTTTAA
>DYQT01000136.1 GCA_020719165.1 Draconibacterium orientale
ACAACAATTTGACGTGTATTATCTTCGGTAAAACATCATGGAACCAACATCAACATATTACATTGATCTGATTGCCAGGTATTTTTACGGGGAGGCTACCCCGGATGAAATACACGAGCTGGAAGCCTGGGTGAAAGTTGACCCGGCCAATGCAGCCATCTTTTCAGAATTTCAGAAAACCTGGAAAGCTGTTGAAGATACCAGAATTGCCGCTTCAGTCAACCTTGATGATGAATGGAACAAACTGAAAACCAAGACTAAAAGTGCAAATTTTGAATTTCCGGGATCTCTTCCCAAAACTTCATTTTTGCCGTGGTTTGTCCGAGTTGCAGCCATATTTCTGATCCTTGCCGTCCCATCTTTTTTCCTTTATCGTTATTTGCAGGCTCCTGCTGAAAACCAACTTACAGCTTTCGCCGGAATGGTCGGGCAAACTTTACCTGATGGCACCATTGTTACCTTGAATACCGGTGCCAAACTGACCTATCCTTCGCGGTTTGACGGACCCTTGCGCAAGGTAAGTCTCGAAGGGGAAGCCTGGTTTGAGGTCGCTCATAATAGATCAAAACCATTTATCATTGCCAGCGAAAATGTCAGGATCCGGGTTGTTGGCACCGCCTTTTCCGTGAATACCAAAGCATGGAACAACACGCAGGAGGTGATCCTGTCGAGCGGTGTTGTAAGGGTTTACTTTCAAAACAAACCTGAAGCAACCACCTTGCTTTTCCCGGGAGAGAAAGCGCAATTGAGCCAAGATCATTATACCATCATAAAATCGGCCAATGAGGATGTGAACTTTCTGGCATGGAAGACCCGGCATCTGATTTTCAACAACACTTCGTTGACTGAAGTCGTTGCTTTGTTAACAAAAGTGTACCATTCAAATATTCATTTGTCTGACGACAAGCTGGGCGATTGCCGGATAACTGCTACCTTTGACAAGCAATCGCTGGAATCGATATTGAATGTACTTAAAGCTACCCTTAATTTGCAAGTCAGGAATACCGGTGCGGGATTTGAACTCTCCGGACCTGGCTGTGACAAGGGCCGGTAATCGTGATGTGGTGAAGTTTTCCGGCTACAGATATCGCATCATTCTAATTGCATTCACCCTGTTATTTTCATTTACGGCCTTTTCTCAGGATCTCCGGCAAAAAATCACTGTAAATGCCGAAGATAAATCAATTGCCGATATTCTGAATACAATCAGCGAGTTGTCAGGAATTGATTTTTCCTACAACCCGCAAACACTGCCGGTAAACAACCGCATTACCATCCATGCAAAGAATAAATCTGTGGAGACAATCCTCGAAGAGATACTTACCCGCCATGGAATCGGTTATCAAAAAATAGAAAAGCATCTGGTGCTTCAACAGTTGACAGAACCGGAAATACCCCCAAAGCATCCCCCAACTGTGACACCCGCACGATTTACCCTGAGCGGTTACCTCAGGGATAAAACCAGCGGCGAGGCGCTGATTGGCGCCAATATTTATATAAAAGAAAGCGCCATCGGGGTGATGACCAATGGCTATGGCTTTTATTCGCTTACCTTAACCAGCGGGAGTTATCCGCTGGTTTTTTCCTACATGGGATACAAGGAGGCGCTTTCAATGGTTCACCTGAACGAAAACACCCGGCTGTCGGTTGAAATGGAGGAGGAAAAGGTTGAGATGCGGGAGGTTGAGATTATCGCTACCGATCATGAATCCGAGATCCGGAATGCTCAGATGAGCGAGTTCCGGTTCAGTCAAAAAACCCTCTCCCAACTGCCAGGTTTCGGTGGCAATCTCGATATCATCCGGGCGCTTCAAACGGTTCCCGGAATTCAGACCTTTGGCGATGGATCGGCACTTTATTATGTGCGTGGCGGCAACAGCGATCAGAACCTATTGCTCATCGATGAGATTCCTGTGTACAATCCGTCGCACCTGTTTGGCTTTTTTTCGGCCTTTGCCCCCGACGCCATCAATGATGTACAGGTTTATAAGGGTGATTTTCCGGCAAAATTCGGCGGAAGGCTCTCCTCAGTAATTGATATAAAAGCGAAGGAGGGAAACATGAAGCGATTTGGATTTTCCGGAAATATCGGACCATATGCCTCCAACATAACACTGGAAGGGCCAATCGCGAAAGACCGTGCCTCCTTTTTTATCTCCGGAAGAATTTCGACCCTTAATTGGCTGAACAATCTATCTGTTTTTAATAAAAGTCTGGATTTTCAGTTTTTCGATATCAATGCCAAACTAAATTTCCGGATGAACGACAACAACCGTTTCTTTTTCACTTTTTATGGAGGGCAGGATGTTTTCAGCCGCTATTTGTCGGTTGAGGTCAACTCCTTTGGCATCAACTGGGATAACCTGGCCGGCACCTTTCGCTGGAACCATGTATTCAACAGCAAGCTGTTCAGCAATACAACCCTGAATTACAGCAGTTATAACTACTCGCTGAATTTGCCTCAGGAACAAAACGGCAGCTGGAATTCCTCCATTGCCAATCTTACGTTTAAAACAGATTTTGCCTGGTACCTAAACCCGGGAAACACCATCAGATCGGGTGTTGAGGTCACCTATCACCATTCAAATCCGGGGAATGTTACCCTTGAAAACGGCAATGCACCCGTGAATATGCCGGAAGTTGCTGAATATCATTCAATGGAATATGTGCTTTATGCCTCGAATGAACAGCAGATAGGGAAACGGTTTTCTTTGCGCTATGGGATCAGATTGCCGTTATGGCAGGATATTGGCCCTACGGATGTATATTATTTTGATGGCAATCACCAGGTGATCGACACCATCGGATATGGAACAGGAGTTGGGTATTCGACCTTCTTCCGGCCGGAGCCCCGGTTGAATATCCAGTATCAGATTGGCGCAAAATCGTCGGTTAAGGCCAGCTACAGCCGTACCACACAGTTCCTGCAACTGCTTTCAAATTCGACAAGTCCCTTTACATCTCTCGAAGTTTGGGCGCCATCCGGGCCTAATATTCCACCTCAAACTGCCGATCAGGTTGCCATAGGGTATTTCAGGGAGTTGTTTTCTTCGAAATATACCTTTTCTGTTGAAGGTTATTATAAATGGTTTCACGATCATCCCGACTTCCGGGATCATGCAAATCTTTTGTTTAACCCACTGATCGAAGGAGAGTTAAGATTTGGGAAAGCATGGTCGTACGGAATTGAGTTCATGTTGCGAAAAACAACAGGCAAACTAACAGGTTGGATCGGGTACACCTGGTCGAGGGCGATGATCCAAACGCCTGAAATCAACAATGGAAACTTCTACCCGGCCAATTATAATCATCCAAACAATATTTGCGTCAATATCTCCTGGAATGACAAAAAGCACTGGATTCTGACTGCCAACTGGATTTACCTGACAGGCGGGGCTATCACGATACCGATTGGGTTTTATTATAACAATGGCACTTCCGTTCCAATGTATGGAGATAAAAACAACGACCGGCTGCCCGATTATCACCGGCTCGATTTATCGGCTACCTATATCTTTAACAATCCTGGCAACCGCTACAAACACAGCCTGGCTGTCACCCTGTATAATGCCTACGGAAGAATGAACCCTTTTTCGGTGAACTTCAACAAAATGATGAACGACAATGGTGATTTTGTCGTGCCTTCAAACCTTAACGGGTCGTATGAACTGATACCAACCTCTATTTCGGTTGCAGGCATCATCCCATCAATCAACTATCAATTCAAGTTCTGATGCGCAGGATATGTTTACTAACCGGTCTTGTTTTTTTATTCCATGGGTGTGTGAAAGAGACACCATGGACACTGAAAGGTGATTTGCCCCGAAAACTGATCGTTGAGGCTATCATCACTGATGAGGTGAAGCCACATGGAATCAAGCTCACCTTTCCCGTTTCTGAACTAAACCAGCAACCGAAACCTGCTGCAGGCGCGGGAGTTCTGATCAGCAACGAAGACTCAACCTGGCAACTTATCGAAAATCCTCCCAATTCAGGAGTGTATTACACACCTGGTTCATTTTTCGCCCGGCTTCAGAAGAATTATACCCTGCTGATCTCCCTCGATGGCGGGGTATATACCGCAAAAGCAACCATGACAGGAGGATCCTATTTCAAGGAGCTTCAATATGCAAAAAATGAGGACAACAACCTCTATTATATTGACTGGGTAGCCAACGCATTCAGTACCGAAAAAGCCGCCATGTGGGAGTTGCTGATCGACTGGTCGATGGTGCCGGGATATGAACAACTCGATTCGCTCGACAACCATGCCAGGATGCTTTTTTATACCCTGCCAACGCTTGATGTAAGCGAAGTTTTTGCTCCCATGATGAAGTCAATATTCTTTCCTGCAGGCACAATCATTACCGAGCGCAGGTATTCACTCACCGCAGAGCACGCAGAATTTATCAGGGAGATGCTCCTTGAGACCAACTGGACAGGGGGATTATTCACGGTTGCACCGGCCAATGTTGTTACAAACCTGAGCAACGGGGCTTTCGGGTTTTTCGGTGCCTGTGCGGTCACGGAACTTTCGGTGACTGTTACTCCCTGATTTTTTTTATTCAACATCAGGGTAGCCGACCATTCAAGTGTATTATCATCAAGAAACCAAATTCATCCATCTTAAAAACCATAACTTATGAAAACGAGAAACCTGCTTCACCTTACACTCATGATTTTTGTCATCATCGGACTTTCATTGACAGGATGCAAAAAAGAAAAAACCACCGATCCGTCCTCCGACTCCTCTGCTCTGCAGCAACTTGCAAATGATGAGCAGCAAGTTGAGTCGGCAACAGAAGAATCAATGAACGATATTAACGACCTGCTTTCTGGTGGCTACCTGAAATCGACCAGCTTCATTCCATGCGGCGCAACAGTCGATTCCATGCCGGTGGTTAACGACACCATTACCATTTACATCACTTATGATGGTTACAATTGTAGCGGAACCCGTTACCGTACAGGTCAGGTTGAGATCAAAAAACAGGTAGGCAGTCATTGGTATCAGCAAGGCGCCACCGTAATCGTAAAGCATATCAACTTCACCATTACGAAGGTTACAAATCAGAAATCAATCACCATCAATGGAGTTAAAGTGCATAAAAATGTAAGTGGTGGATTGATCTGGCAACTTGGAACAGGTGCAAATGTCATTATTCACCGAACATGGGGGCATATAAATGTCACTTTTGAGGATGGTACGGTAAAAAGCTGGAATATCGCCCGTCAGAAAACATTTACCGGTTCAGTTTTAACAAATCTGGTTCTCACCATCGATGGTTTCGGCTCAGCCGCTGGATTTGAAAACCTGGCAGTGTGGGGAGTGAACCGCCTGGGCGAGAATTTTTACACCCAGATCATCGAGCCGGTTGTTCATCGCCAGGCATGCAATTGGAATCCATGTTCAGGGATCAAGAAACATGCAATACCTGCCGACAATAAAAGTGCAACCCTCACTTTTGGGTACGACAGCAACAACCAACCCATCACAGGAAACGAATGTCCAACCAAATACAGGCTTGACTGGCAAAAAAACAACAATTCGGGAACAGTGTATCTCTGGTTGTAGCCCGCCGTTTATAGACCCACAACCCTGATTCCAAATTCAAAAAGGGGGTATATCAGGATGGGTTTTTGCCGAATAATAATGTTGTTGAAAAGAAAAGCCGCCCTCAAATAGGGGCGGCTTTTTAATTAACCAGATGATTTTACAATAATATAAGTAAATTTATCGGATATTATTACACCTGCTATGATAATAATATCTGTTTTTGTATCCACAGGCAATATAAAAAATGGAGAGAAAATTATATCAGACGATTCTTTCTCAACTAAACAGGAAAGAATATCTCATCATCACAGGCGCCCGGCAGGTTGGCAAGACAACGATCCTGAAATTCTCAATCAAAGCACCCTATATACCTCGAAATAACCATCCGCTGTATCTCAGAGGTTCCTTCACCGATCTGTAAAAGTCGTTGATCGCGGTAAAAACGTTCAATATCGTAGTCTTTCATCAAACCATAACCCCCATGAAGCTGAACGGCTTCATCAGCCACTTCACGGGCAATTTCGGAGCAGTACAATTTTGCCATGGCAGCCTCCTTGGCATAGGGCTGATCATTCGATTTGAGCCATGCACCTTTGTACAGCAGATTCCGGGCAAGTTCTATTTTTGTTGCCATGTCGGCAAGTTTGAACGCATTCACCTGGAATTGTGCAATGGGTTTGCCAAATTGCTTCCTGCTTTTCGCATAGGTCATGGCCATTTCAAAGGCTCCCTGGGCCAAACCCAGCCCCATGGCACCGATGGCCAGCCGGCCGCTGTCGAGGGTGCTTAGCATGATCCGTGATCCTTCGCCACGTTTACCCAGAAGATTCGAAGCAGGAACCCGGCATTCATCGAAAAAAAGCTGGGAGGTATCTGAGGCCCGCCACATCATTTTGCCATGCATTGGAACGCGTTTAAAACCAGGTGTATCTGCATCAACCAGTATGGTTGAAAACTCCTTTTGCCCGCTGGTTTCACCCGAAACAACCTGCACGGTAGCTCCTTTGTTGATAGATGAAGCGCCATTGGTAATGAAAATTTTCGATCCGTTGATGATCCAGTGGTCATCTTCAAGCCTGGCCGTAGTTTTTGTTGCCCGTGAGTCGCTTCCTGCATCCGGCTCTGTGAGGCCAAAAGCCCACAGGGCATCACCCGTGGAAAGCATCGGAAGATATTTCTGCTTCTGCTCGTCGGTTCCATAATTTAATATTGGACCGATACCCAGCGAAATGTGCGCTGCCAGCGTAGCTGCCTGCGAACTGTCGATACGCGCCAACTCCTCAACGGCAATCACATATGCAAGTGTGTCCATGTCAATGCCGCCATATTCCTGGGGTGTTCGCAATCCGAAAAATCCCAGTTCACCCATCCTTTTGGTAAGCGGGATAGAGAATTCAGCTTTTTCATCGAGTTCCCGGGCAACCGGTTTTACTTCGCGTTCCGCAAAATCACGCACCGTTTTGCGTATCATGTGGTGTTCTTCTGTTAAAAACATATTCTTCAGGTTTAAGGTTTCTGTTTCAAGGTTAATTCAGCTCTTAAAAGCCTTCATTCTTACTTCGACATTCAATATTTGTAATTTAAAAAATCTCCAGTGCCAACCTATAAGCATTCTCCAGTGCATTTTGATCGATGTTGAGCGGGATACTCTTCGCCTTTGCAAATGCGAAAAGATTTTCAGTCTTCAGGTTTCCTAAAAGTTCTTTTCCTGCCATCGGACATCCGCCCAGACCATGGATGACCCCATCGAATCGCCGGCATCCGCAACTATACGCTGCATCCACTTTATCGAACCAACCCTCGTTTGCTGTGTGTAAATGAAGGCCAAATTCCACATCCGGAAACATTGGAATTAAGGTAGAATAGACTTTCTCAATCAATTTTGCATCAATCTCGGTGGAAACGTTCGACAGGGGGATGATTCTGGCTCCAGTGTCATGAAGTTTGCCAACCCATTCGGTCAATAAACCGATGCTCCAGGGATCACCATAAGGATTTCCGAAGGCCATGGAGATATAAATCACAGCCTGTTTTCCCGTTTGCCGACAAAAATCGTTAACATTCACTGCCGTTTCGAGTGATTTTTCCACTGTTGAATTCACATTCAGTTTCAGAAAGGAAGGGGAGAATGAAAAGGGGTATGAGATGTGCGTAATTTCGTCTATTCCGGCCAGTATTTTTGCGCCACGGGTATGAACGGCCAACATCATCCGGTTGGTTGTTGTTCGCGACAGGTCAAGGTTTTTAAGAACCTCCAATGAATCTGCCATTTGTGGTATGACGCGGGGAGAAACGACACTTCCGATTTCAACGGTATCAAACCCAACTTTTAAAAGCTGGGTGATGTATCTCATCTTATCCTGTGCAGGTATCAATCGGGCAAATCCCTGCATCCCTTCGCGCGGTGATTCAATGATTTTCATCATCCTTTGCCGGTCAGAGATTTGGGAATCCTTCCGTTTTTGATCGACTCAGAGCGAAGACGACGTCCGACGATCCGTTCAGTCATGGCTCCTATTTCGAGCACTTTATCAACATCTAATTGAGTATCAATACCCATCTCATCCATCATCACAACCATGTCCTCGGTAGATACCAATCCAACCAGATTCGGGTCTCTGTAGTAGTAGCTACCTGTTCCGGCCACGGGAACACCGCTTACAAAGTTGGCGGGCTGTCCGCCGATACCCCCCATGGTCGATTCATAGTTCACCATCCCGGCCTGAAGCGCTGCCAGAACATTGGCCAATCCCCATCCGCGGGTGGTGTGGAAGTGGACGATCTGCTTTTCGACCC
The DNA here is from genome assembly GCA_020719165.1 of Draconibacterium orientale. Lineage (GTDB taxonomy): Bacteria > Bacteroidota > Bacteroidia > Bacteroidales > FEN-979 > CAIVAT01. The sequence goes on from DYQT01000136.1 coordinate 8,354, forward strand.
TCACGCCCGAATCCATCAGCATGGAGTAGTACCGGTAAACGCGGTCGGGTGAGGCCGACCCATCGTGATCGGCATGTTCCACATCGTTGACACCGATATCAAGCCATCTTTTGGTGAACTCTATGGCTTTCTCCATTTTCGTCGGCCCTTCGATCGGACAACCCCAGATCGTGCTCACCGTGCCATTCACCTTCAATCCGGCATCCCTGGCCAATGGCACATATTTTTCAGCCATTTTCCAGTATTCATCCAGGCTGAGACCTGAATTTTTCCGGTGATGTGATTCGCTGGTGGAGACCATCAGCAGAATCCTGTTTGGCCCCCAACCCTCTTTCCTGGCCTGAATGGCCCGTTCGATCGCTTTTTCACGAATGGTTATAGCCGTCACGGAGACTCTGTCGAGATAAGAGGCAACGACTTTGCTGCTGCGGATGCGTTTCAGCACCTCATCGGCATCCTTAAACTGCGGCATGCCTGAAGGATTTCCAAGATTGGTAACTTCGATATGCCGGAATCCGGCCAGTATGAGTTGCTCAGCAAGCCACACTTTGGCATCGGTGGGGATGAAAATCTCTTCATGCTGAAACCCGTCTCGTACGGTGATGTCGCCTATGGTAACTTTTTTTGGATAGTTCATGGGGTTAATGTGTTAGTGTGCTAATGTGCTAATGTGCTGATGTGCTAATGTGATGATGTGATGATGTGATGATGTGATGATGTGATGATGTGATGATGTG
>DYQT01000393.1 GCA_020719165.1 Draconibacterium orientale
CGAAGGAAAACCGGATATGTTTATTTGCGGCAACGACCAAAAATCCAAAGAAACAGTAAAATCCTATCTCGACGATTTCGGCTGGCAAACCATTGACCTGGGAAATATTGAGATGTCACGGCTGCTCGAACCTCTTGCCATGGTCTGGATAGTTTATGGTTTTAAAACCAACACCTGGGCACATGCCTTTAAATTGCTGAGAAAATAAGCGCCTAATTGATCCTTTTTTCCTTCCCTTCCCACTCCCGTGCCCGCAACACATATTTCTGGATTTTGCCGGTGGAGGTTTTGGGAAGTTCTGAAAACTCAATGGCAGCGGGGCATTTAAAGTGGGCGATCTGGGTTCTGCAGAAATCCATGATTTCCTTTTCTGTGGCATAAGCGCCTCTTTTCAGGGTGACAAAGGCTTTGGGACGCTCGCCCCATTTTTCGTCGGGGATGGCAATTACAGCACATTCGAGGATGGCAGGGTGCTTTACGATGGCCTGCTCCACCTCGATGGTCGAAATGTTTTCGCCACCCGAAATGATGATATCCTTCAGTCTGTCACGCAACTCGATATAACCGTCGGGATGCCACACAGCAAGATCACCGGAATGGGACCAACCGTCTTTAAAAGCAATGGCGGTGGCTTCGGGCAGTTTGTAATATTCTTTCATTACATTGTTGCCGCGCATGACAACTTCGCCAATGGTTGCGCCATTTTGTGGAACATCATCCATGTTTTCGTCCACCACCCTCACAAGGTCGGAATTTATGTAGGCTTGTCCTTGCCTTGCCCTGAGCAACGATTGTTGTTCAGCGTTCAGGTTACTCCATTCGTGGTGCCATTCGCAGATGGTTGTGGGTCCGTAGGTTTCAGTCAGCCCATACACGTGAACGGGTTTAAAATTAAGGGATTTGATTTTGTCGAGAAGCGTTGGAGAAGGCGGAGCGCCGGCAATGGTTACTGTAACCGGGTGATCGAGGGTAGCCGCGGAAGGATCGTTCACCAGCATCACCTGCAGCGTGGGCGCTCCGTTAAAATGCGTAACTCCTTCCTTGCGGATCAAATCCCAAATGAGGGACGATTCTGTTTTTCGCAGGCAAATGTGTGTGCCGCCTATGGCTGTAACAGCCCAGGTAAAACACCAGCCGTTGCAGTGAAACATAGGAAGTGTCCACAAATATTTGGTTGTGTTGGCTAACCCTGTTTCGATGATTTCTCCCATAGCATTCAAATATGCCCCCCGGTGCGTGTAAATCACCCCTTTTGGTTTGCCCGTGGTGCCGGAGGTATAGTTGAGGGCGATGGGTTCTTCCTCGTCTTCAAGCCAAGGTTCAACCAGTCCCTCCGAACCTTCTGAAAGAAATTTTTCGTAGGGATCATCCGGCTGTCCTGAATCATCAACTACCACCGTGAGCATTTTTCCCCTGTTTAAAGCCTCAACCAGAGGGAATAGTTCCTTGTCAACAAACAGAAACCGGGATTCGGAATGTTCAAGAATGTATCCAATCTCATCGCTGTTGAGCCTTGTGTTGATCGCAACCAGTATTCCTCCCGTCATGGGAACGGCAAAATGTGCTTCCAGTAACGCCGGAATATTTGGGCAGAGAAATGCCACCCGGTCGTGCTTCTGAAGTCCGTTCTTCCTTAATTGAGAGGCAAGCCGGACAATTCTGTTTTCAAAACTCCTGTAGGAATATCTCCGGTCGCCATGGACAACCGCAATTTTATCCGGGAAAATGTAAGCGCTGCGCTTTAAAAAGCTAACAGGCGAAAGCTCTGTTCGATAAACTTTTTCCTGTTTTCCGCACTTTTTTGCAACACCCTCGTAAGTAATTGAATATCAATAC
>DYQT01000394.1 GCA_020719165.1 Draconibacterium orientale
ACTCATCGGACGAAACGGTACCAAAATCTTTATCAACTACTTCACCATTAATTAAAACCGCGCCAACGGGTACACGGGTAGCTCTTACAACGGGTACACCGGCAGCGGTTGCTTTTTTGGCAGCTTCCAAGGTTCCGGCATTCATGTTGCCATCGCCTACACCGGCAATTACAATCCCTTTTGCCCCGGCGTTTACCATAATATCAATCAAATCGGCTGAAACATCGGCACAACCATATACAATGTCCACCCGTGGTAATGCTGTTACACCGGATACAGAAAATTCACTTTTCAAAGTATTAAGGCCATGAGGTTTATGGAAAAACAATATTTCACCAAAAATAACGGTTCCAATCATTCCTTCTTGCGGAGATGCAAAGGTGTGAACGGGAGTAGAAATCATCTTTTTAACATCGTGTGCAGCATGAATCTCGTCGTTCATTACTACCATAACACCATACCCTTTTGCGTTAGGACTGGCAGCCAAAGCTACTGCATTATACATGTTCAAAGGACCATCGGCACTCAATGCGGTGGAAGGACGCATGGAACCGGTTAACACCACCGGTTTGTCGCTTTTTACAACGAGGTTTAAAAAATAGGCGGTTTCTTCCTGCGTATCGGTTCCGTGGGTAATAACAATACCATCTACTTCAGGGGTTGCCAATAATTCGTTGATGCGGTTGGCAAGGTCAATCCATACTTTCACGCTCATATCCTGCGAACCCACGTTTGCCAATTGTTCGCCTTTTAAATTGGCTAACTTACGGATGTTCGGAACGGCATCAATCATGGCCTCAATTTTAACCTGACCTGAAGTATAAGCCGATCCTGTTGAACTTACTCCAGCGCCTGCAATGGTGCCACCGGTAGCCAATATTACAACGTTAGGCAGTTTAGCTTGCCCGAATGAAAGCATACCTGCAACCAATAAAGCAATGGTAAGCAGACTCCTCAATTTTAATACATAGTTTTTCATAATTTTTGATTTTTGATTGTTTATTATTGGTTTATTTATTCTGTCCCGTCATTTTAGCCGGGTCTAAAAATTCTTGTATCTGTTTTTCTGTCAATAGTTTCTTTTCGCGAATGAGCTCCAAAATTCCTTTATTGGTTTCCAAGGCTTCTTTTGCCAATTCGGTAGTTTTTTCATATCCCAATATTGGATTTAGCGCTGTAACTATTCCCACACGCGGTCAATGTAACGCTTCATCACATCTTCGTTGGCCGTGATGCCATCGATACAGTTTTGACGGAATAAAGGCATCGTTCTGTAAAATATAGCCTGCGATTCCATAATGGAAATGGCTACCACCGGTTCATAAGCATTCAGTTGCAACAATCCATCGCGCGATGCTATTGCTACGGTAACATCGTTGCCAATGGCTTTGTAGCAAATCTGGTTCATCAACTCAGGCACCACCGGATTCACCTTGCCGGGCATGATGCTTGAACCGGGCTGGAGTGCCGGTAAATTGATTTCAAAAATACCGGTTCGTGGACCGGAAGCCAAGAAAATTAAATCGCTGCTGATTTTTGACAACGTAACCCCTAAGTTTTTTACGGCTGCTGAATACATTACAAATCCCTGCATACTGCTGGTGGCAGCAATCAGGTCTTTAGCAAGAACCATAGGTTTTCCGGTAATTTTGGCCAAATGGGCGGCACATTTTACATCGTAACCTGGGGTTGCAGTTATACCTGTTCCAATGGCAGTGGCTCCCATATTTTCTTCGTATAAATAAGCTTCACTATTGCGGAGGGCTTCAATGGCAGCATCGATCTGGTACCCAAATGCATGAAATTCCTGACCTAAGGTCATCGGAA
>DYQT01000137.1 GCA_020719165.1 Draconibacterium orientale
CCTCCCCGCAGAAGGGGTCGGGGGATGAGGGCACCTCCCCGCAGAAGGGGTCGGGGGATGCCCCGTTACATTCCGAAACCTACTTCATAAACTCAGGATGTTTAAGTTGCTCCACCGTAATCCCGAAAACCTCCGCATATTTAGCCAGTGTTTCAGGCTTCAGCTTTTTAAATACCTTGCTTTTCATGTGCCTTTTTACCCGCCATTTCGATGTTTCCATGTAGGCAGCCAGCATGGGAACCTCCATCAGTATTTTTTCCATATAATATGCTACAGGACTTAACTTTCCAATTATTACCTGTTGCTTTACTTCATTTAATCGCTGATCGGCTGCATCCCAGCTTTGCTTGATAATTACCTGATTGTGTGGATTTTGATAATCAACCTTTTGTGAAAATCCCTTCTCTTTATCAAAATGATAAAATACTTCACGATTATAGGTGTATATCAAATCGTTATCAGCTGTTGTTTTATCTTTTACTTCATCTTCAAAATTTCCCATAAGCTAATTTTTGATTAGAAAAATTTTCAACTCACACGCTGCAATTACCCGGTTATCCAAAAAAATCTCCCCCTGAACAATGGTGGCATCAAACACTTCATGCTGAACAGTTATCCTGGTTATGATCTCCTGGCCAACCTTTGGGAACCCATCAATTTTAAGGTTCCTGATCCCACCGATAAACCCAAGAGGAGCCTGGCCCTCTAAGTTTCCCGGTTTGGCGCCCACTCCGGCGGCGGCAGTTTGGGCCATGTTTTCTATTAAACCAGGCTCCCGAAACTCACCGTTTTCGCAAAATACATTGTCTTCCCTGATTAAAAATGAGGTTACTGTGGTTTTGTCCACAATGTCAACCAGCCGGTCAACCATCACCATCGGGGGCTTTTGCGGAATGTTTATTTTTTCAAATGATGCCATAATGATCCTTTACGTTTACGTTTACGCATCCGGTTCATCACCGTAGCCACATCTTCATCAGGGAACACCCATCGGCGTCCGGTTTTTTCAGCCCGCTCCTTCAGCGTGTCGTAGTTTATACCGGGAGCAATGTAATACACCGGCTCCAGCAGGTTGTCGGTGTTAGCGACCATTCCCTGTTCAAGCGCTAATTTGTGAAGTACGGTACCCGGATAAATGCGCATGCCGATAAATGGAAAAAATACAGTGTTTTCGATCCGTTGGCAATTTTCAAAGCTTTCGTTAATGGTCTCCTCGGTTTCGCCGTAGCCGCCAATAATCATAAAGTGGCAAAAATAGATCCCGGCCTGATTGCAGTAATCTGAAACCCTTACCACTTCATCCACATTAAAATGCTTGCCATATTTTTTCAGCGTGGTGTCTGAGAGCGATTCGGTGCCGAATTCAATGTGTGTCAATCCTGCCTCGGCAAATAGCTTTAAATTCTCCAGTGTAAGGTTATGAGGCGAAAAATAGGCGCCCCAGTGCATCGGCAGTTTCGAATCAATCATCTTCCGGGCCAGTTCAATGTTGAAACTGTTGCTGATGTTGAAAACCGAATCGGTAAAAAACACATAATCAATTTTATGCTTCTCATACAACTGCCGCAGGGTTTGTACAATTTTATCGGGGTCGAGGGTACGAACGTTGTGTCCTTCGATGAGCGGGTAGGTGCAATAAATGCAGTTGTAAGGGCATCCTCGTTTCGTTTGCACATTCACCATGCCTGCTTTGTCCCAGTAAAAGTTTAACAAACCAGTGTCGAAATCAAGGTCGGGGGTTTTAATAAAGTGTTTCCGGCCATTGATCTTGATTTCATTTCCGGCTCGATAAACAAGACCATCGATCGTAAAATCGGGATTTCCGCCATCGAGACTGATTAGCAGATTGTAAAGGCTCTCTTCTCCTTCGCCGTGAATCCCGTAATCGGGGCTGAAAAAGGCGAACAAATCGTGCGGATAGATCGAAAAGGCAGACCCCCCGATGATCAGCGGAGCAGTGGTGGTTTGCCGTACAATGTCGGCAATCATCTTGTATCCGTTGATGAAACTCTCCTGACTGTAGAAATTCACATCATCGACATTCCGCAGGGAGAGACCGACATAATCAGGCAGAAACTCAAGAAGTGTATCGCGGAAAGCATCGGGTGTGTGAAGGTTGAAATCGAAGATCCTGATCTCATAATGGGGGAGACGTTCGCGCAGATATGTGTAAAGATATGAGATTCCCAAAGGGTAAACCGGATATGGATTGGCATACCGATTGGCAGAAACGAAAAGTAGTTTTTTTTTCTGCATGATCAGATTTTCGTTTCCTGAATAATGGGAGAAGCTTCCGGAAGGTTCCAGAAATCGTAATAATTGAACCACTGGAGAGGATATTTGCGAACGATCTCCTCAAATTTCCGGGTATAGATGTCCAATGCACTCCTGAAATTCTCTTCCCGCTGTTTCAGATTCGTAGTAAAGGAGACCCGATGCAGCGGAGTTGCATAAAAGTGATAATGACTGCTGCTCTCTTTCACGGCAAATACAAATGACACAGGCACTTTAAACTTTGCAGCCATATTTACCGGCCCGATGGGAAAGGCAGCCGGCTGGCCCATAAAATTAAGAATCACGGTTTTGTTCCCCTGTATAAAACGGTCGCCATGCATGGCAATAATCTCCTTGTTGGCCAGCGCCTGCTTGATCTCAATAAGATGCGAAAAATCGTCGCGGATAACAATAAAGTGAACATTCCGGGCATTCATCACATCCGAAAGATAGCCTTTTACCCGCTGATGTTCGGCATCGAAAAGGATGATGTTGATGCGTTTTCCCAATCGGTTCAGCAATTGTCCGGCAATTTCCCAATTTCCAACATGGGCACTTACCAGCAACCCGCCATCCTGCATGTCGCGCAGGTACTCCTCGCCTTCAAAATCGAAGGTGAATTTTTGTTGAAAGCCTGAAAGCATGGCAATTTTGTCGAGTAAAATCTGCCCGAACATGTAGTAATTCCGGTAAATACTTACCAATGCTTTTAAACGGCTGTACTTCATTACCTCATGATAAAAATGAAAAATGGCCTGAAAGGCTTTCCCTGATGCGGCCACAAAATAGATTACAACAAATGAGAGCAGGAAGTATGCGAAGCGCAATCCCAGGTATTTCAGGGTCCAGACAAATATTTTATACCCCAGAACCCCTCCCCGGGTTTTGCCTTCCCATGATGACATCAGCAATTAGTTTGGGTTGATTCGTTTAATGATATAGGTGTAAAAATCATCAAGAGACTTTACATCAGCCATTTCTTCAGCTTTCATTTTGAAACCAAAATTGTTTTCAACTATCACAAACAAGTCAACAAAGTCAAGACTGTCGATCCCGAGATCTTTTTTCAGATCGGCAGATGGGTTTATCTGAGTTTCTTCTATTTCAATTTCATCGATCAGGAGCTGGTTTATTTTCCTGATAATTTCATCGTTTTGCATCATAGTCTTTCATTAACCGCTGCAAAAATAATGAATTTTCCCGAAAAACACTAAACAATCGATTAACCCGCTGCCACAAACCCCACTTAAAACTTTTTCACAATTAATGACGAATTCGTACCGCCAAAGCCAAACGAGTTTGAGAGGAATAATTTGATGTCGCAAGGGGTGATTTTGGAGGCGATATTGAGTTTGGCACTTACTTCGTCGGGATTCTCGAAATTGATGTTAGGCGCTACAAACCCGTTATTCATCATGAGTGTGGAATAGATCACCTCACTTGCGCCCCCCATCCACATTTCGTGACCGGTCATCGACTTGGTGCTGCTTACGAGCGGCCGTGAACTGCCAAATATTGCGTCGATAGAGCGTGCTTCGTTGCTGTCGCCTGCCGGTGTAGATGTGGCATGGGCGTTAATATAATCTATATCCGATGCCTTGATCGCGGCATCCTGGATGGCTTTTTGCATGGCACGTACCGGGCCGTCAACATTGGGCATTGAAATATGTTCTCCGTTTGATGAAAAACCATATCCAATTATTTCACCAAAAATGGTGGCGCCACGCTTCATGGCCGATTCATAACTTTCGATGATCACAGTAGCCGCACCGCCGCTTGGTACAAGCCCGTCGCGGTCGCGGTCAAAAGGTCTCGATGCTTTCGCTGGTTCACTTTCGCGTATTGAAAAGGCATTCAGGGCATCAAAGCTGGCCGTTGATTCGGGGTTGATTTCCTGGGCTCCACCGCAGATGATCATATCCTGTAGGCCTTGCCTGATAAGCAGGTAGCCAATACCGATGGCATGTGAGCCGCTGGCACATGCCCCGCTGAGGGTAAAATTGACCCCCTTGAGCCTGAAAATAACCGAAAGATTCATGGAGATGGTCGAATTCATCGACTGAAAGATATACCCTGAGCCGATCATCATGGTGTCTTTTTTCTGCCGCAGGATATCAACCGATTCAACCACGGGAACGGCAGAACTGTCATTTCCGAAAAGAATTCCGACTTCGTTGTTATCCAGATAAGATTGATCCAGACCGGCTTGCTGTAAAGCTTCAATGGTTGAGAGATAGGCATATTCACCCTGAATTGGCAGCCCGATTCGCATTCTGCGGTCGAGTACTCCTTTCAGTTGCGGCCTTTCAACCATTCCGGTAAGCGCCGACCTGAATCCCATCTCCTTGCGAACAGGGTCAAAGATGATCCCCGACCTTCCATGACGCAATGAATCTTCAACCTCTGTAAGATTCTTTCCGATCACAGAATAAATGCCCATGCCTGTAATAACAACCCTGCTCATCATTCAATGTTCAATATTCGATATTCGATATTCAATATTCGATATTTAATATTAAGTGTATAGTCCTCCGTTCACATTGATCACCACCCCGGTTACATACGATGCTTCATCCGAAGCCAGAAACCCCACAATAGCGGCAACCTCTTCCGGTTTGCCAAACCGCCCCATCGGGATCATGGCTTTCAGTTGTGCTTCATCCAGGTCTTTGGTCATGTCGGTTTTAATAAAACCGGGAGCCACCGCATTGACTGTTACATTTTTCTTAGCAATTTCCTGTGCAAGGGCTTTCGTCGCACCGATCACACCCGCTTTGGCAGCCGAATAATTGGCTTGTCCAGGCAATCCCTTCAAACCCGAAAGGGAGACTACATTCACAATCCGTCCCTTTTTATTGATCAGCATATCTTTAATCAAAAAGCGGGTAATGTACAAAAAACTATGCAGGTTCGTGTTGAGCACATCATGCCACTCATCATTTTTCATCCACATCACCAACGCATCTTTACGGATGCCGGCATTGTTCACCAATACCTGGATGTAAGCGCCTTCATGAGCAGATTGCCATTGTCCGAGTGCAACCTCAATTTCGTCCTGAGAAGCGACATCAAATTTCAGAAGTTCCCCATCGCTGCCCTTCATCCTTACCTGCTCCAGTGTGATTTCGGCCTCCTTTTGGTTTGAATGATAGTTGATCAGGACAAAAAAACCCATCTCCGCCAACTTTACCGAAACAGCCCGGCCTATGCCACGGGAACCGCCGGTTACCAATGCATATTTCATTTTTTTGGTTTTTACGATTCAGGATTTACGATTTACGATTTACGATCTTGTTATTCCTCCACCGGGAATTTCGGTTTATTCTCTAAAATGTAATTAGCTATCTGCTGAATTTCCTTGTATTTGGTGGTGTCATCTGTGAATTTCGGCACGATCTTACGCAGATCTTCGAATTTGTTGCGGGAATATGCCGACAATTTTGATTTAAACTTCATAAAATCGATCGCCTGCAGAATTGCAATCATGTGGATTGATATGACAATGTAGGTATGATCAATAACCCGCTTGGTCATCATGGCAGCATTGGTACCCATACTTACGATGTCCTGATTGTCGTTGTTGTTGGTGATGCTGTGGATCGACATCGGAAAACAAAGTGTTTGGTTCTCAGCCACCGTAGAAACCGCTGTAAACTGGACGCCTTGCATCCCAAGGTTGAAACCAAGTTTGCCCAGATTTACAAATGGCGGGAGTTTTTGGTTCAATTTATCGTTCATCAGATAGTTGAGTTGTCGCTCGGCAAGCATCGACAATTTGGTAACGGCGATTTTGAGCTTATCCATCTCCAGGGCTACATAGTCGCCGTGAAAATTTCCCCCATGAAACACATTCTTGGCATCGCTGTCGATGATGGGGTTGTCGTTGGTTGAATTAACCTCATTGATGAGCACCTTCTCCGAATATAATATGGTGTCGAGTATTGGTCCGAGCACCTGCGGTACGCAACGGAGGGAGTAATATTCCTGAACCTTGTGGGTAAACACCTCAACCTGCTCTGTTTTTCCATTGTACAAATGGTCGGCACGCCGGCGGATCAGTTGGCTGTCCTGAAGTATAGCGCGCATCATCCGTGCCACCTGATTTTGTCCGTAATGAGTCTTCACCTTATTGAGTCCATCGGAGAAATGATCATCATACGATTCAACGATCTCATTGATCATGGATGAAGCAAGTACCGCCCAGTCGAGCAGATTCTTTGCGTGAACGATGTTTATCATGCCGATGCCTGTCATGGCCGAGGTGCCGTTTATGAGCGAAAGCCCTTCGCGGATATGCATTTTAACAGGCGTAAGCTGTTCTGTTTGAAAAACATCTTTGGTCGGTTGCAGTTTGCCATGATACCATATCTCACCTTCGCCAATCAGGTTTAAGGCCAGGTGGGCCAACTGTACCAGGTCCCCACTGGCTCCCACGCCTCCATGTTCCGGTATGTGGGGATTTATGTTCCTGTTTATCAGCTCTTTCAACAGTTCAACCACCTCAACGTGGATGCCCGATTTAGCTTGCATAAAAGTATTGAGCCGGGCCAGCATGGTTGCTTTGGCATAAATTTCACCAAGAGGAGTTCCCGAACCGGAGCAGTGGCTGCGAATCAGGTTGTATTGCAGTTGAAGTTCGTTGTTTCCGCTAATCTTATATTGTGCCATCGGCCCGAGGCCGGTGTTGATCCCATAGATTACCTTTCCTTTAGCAAATTCTTTCAGAAACTGATAATTTGCCTTCACTTTGGCCACAGCTTTCGGGTCAAGTTCTATTTTTTCGTCCAGGAAAAGAATTTTGTAGAAATCGTTGGGAGTAAGTTTCTGTATTCCTACGCTTATCATTGTTTTCGGTTATTTTACCTTGTCAGATATTTATAATAAAAATCAAATTTGCAAAGGTAGAATATATTTTGAAAAAAATGTTATCTTTGCACCCCGAAAGGAAATACAAATGACGAAGGACAATTGACAAATTACGAATGAGGCTGAGCGCAGGCTTTGTTCTCATTCGTAAATCGTAAATCGTAAATCGTAAATCGTAATTTTTCCGGCCCCATAGCTCAACTGAATAGAGTAGCTGACTACGGATCAGCAGGTTGGGGGTTTGAATCCCTCTGGGGTCACTGAAAATCAACCACTTACAAGCGTTTTTGTAGGTGGTTTTTTCTTTTGTACACATGAAAGGGATCAAGAACAATTGTACACATTTCCTGGATCAATCGGAATTTCTGGGGAGTTTTAAGGTCTCGCATTTCAGATATCGGATTTCAGATTTCACATGAGCATCAATACATGCAAATAACTTATCAACACACCCTTCACTTTTAAGGTACAACCCTGATTTACCATTAAAAAGTGTGGACCCAATGGAAAATCAAAAGCCAAAAGGAAGGAAATCTATCCGGAAAATGGTTTACATTTCGTGAACTATTTTAAAAAATTAACGTATCTTTGCATGAGAGTTCATCTGATAAAAAAGCAGACCATACAGAATTATGTGGATGGTCATACACCGGGTAAAAGTTCTTTTGAGCGCTGGGTGACATCGGTAAAATATGAGCATTAATTCTATTGAACATGAAGACCTTAAAATATACCGTTATTAAATCCGAATCTCAGTACAACACCTATTGTAAAGGGCTGGAGGATTTACTGGAAAGCAATGAAAACAGTAAAGATTCCGGAGATGAGATCGAACTCCTCACGTTATTGATTGAGAAGTGGGATGCTGATCATTCAACCCTAATCGAAGTCAATCCCATTGTTATGCTGCACACTTTAATGCATGATCATAATTTGAAAGCCAAAGATATGGTCGCCATTTTGGGCGTGAGCAAAGGTCTCGTCTCAGACATTTTAAATTATAAGAAAGGGTTATCAAAGGAGATCATCAGAATCCTGTCAAGCTATTTTAAAATTTCGCAAGAAGCATTTAACCGGCCCTATAAATTGATCAACCCTGCCAATTCTCGTCTGCAAAACGCCAGTGTGATGAATACGCGAAAAAAGGTTGAATTCGTTTAGCAGGGCTGTCAGAGTGTAATTTGAAAAGTGCAATTTCTAAATCAAAAAGTGCCAGGTGCAAATTATTACACTTTACACCTTGCACTTTGCATTTGTCCTTGTAACGGGGACGAGAGTATACAATTAAAAAACTCCCTATGATAATCAATTAGTTAAAAGTCAAAAAGTTCCTTTTTTTTGTGCTTTTGGGTGGTTTTGTCGCAGTTTTTGTCGCAAAAGTGTAACGATTTTTCGTCTTAACCTCTCCTTTCCCGGTCTTCGGGTCCGGAGTTTTTAAAACGTCCCGGTAGCGTGGATTACACCTTACATCTTGCGATTAAAGGTCGCAAACTTCACTTTTTTGAAGTGGGAGGGGGATTGAACCATTGTCATCCTGATTATCTGTTCTACAGGCCGGAACCATTTATTCCCAGGTCAATGGAAAGCAAAAATAACGAATTTGTAACTTCTTGCCAAATGGAACTTCGGAATTTTACTACTGGTATCTAATGCTTGTTTATCGAATAATTATCGTATTAAATAGAATCATATCGAATCAACCATGTCGAATGTTCATTGGATAAAAACGAATCATATCGTATCATTTTAAAAATTCATTATACCTTAAATCCGCAACAAATAAATAAGCGACAAGTTTAACCAATATTTTGATT
>DYQT01000395.1 GCA_020719165.1 Draconibacterium orientale
ATGGCGGCTGCAAACCCAAGCAGGATGGGGAAGTACACTACGTTTTGAATCCATTGCAGCCAGATTGACAGAAAACCGAACTTTTTGTTGAAGGCCTCCTTCACCCAGGTATATACGCCACCTCCCACACTCCCGAAGGCGCCTCCCAGTTCTGCCGAAACCATGGATGCCGGTATTAAGAAAAAGATCGTTCCGAATAAAACGTAAAAAAACATGGTAAGCTCCTCAATGGCCATAAACGACAGACCACGCAGACTGAAAACAGCAGCGCCCGTCATAAATACCAGACGGGTTGTTGTCATATTCACTGTTTTTGTTGGTTCCATTTTTATATTGTTTGTATTGTGGGTTAATTGTGGTTAAATCCTTTACCGTCCGGAGATTCAATTGTGTTCTTGACAGGGTGTTTTTCGAACCATTCGAGCGCGCGTTTAAAATCGTCCAGAAGAAGATCTGCCATGTCTCTGCTGAAACCATGCCGTATTAACACCCTTTGCACCACAAGATCTTCACGGTTTTCGGGCATCGAATAGGAGGCAATCTGCCAACCCCTGCTCCGCAAACGGTCCGACAGATCGTACAGCGTAAACCCAACATTCGCATCTTTTTTCAGGGTCCAGCAGGCTCCGGGCAATGCACCCTGACCATCGTAAATGATATCAAAAACCTTCAGTTTTTCCAGCTTTCCTGCAATGTAAGTGGCATGATCAGCGCACGCCTGCTGAATTTTCCGGTAACCCTCCTTGCCCAGCCTTAGGAAATTATAGTATTGGGCAATGATCTGACCGCCCGGACGTGAGAAATTAAGTGCAAAAGTAGGCATGTTCCCACCCAAATAGTTCACATTAAAAATCAGGCCTTCCGGTAAATCCTTTTTTTCACGCCAAACAACCCAGCCTACACCCAAGGGCGATAACCCGAACTTATGCCCGGAAGCGTTGATCGATTTTACCCTGGGTAACCGGAAGTCCCATTCAAGATTCGGATGGAGGAAGGGAGCTATAAAACCACCGCTCGCACCATCCACATGAATGGGAATGTCGAGCCCGGTTGTTTTCTGTAACTCATCCAGAGCATCACTGATGGATTTCACATCTTCATACTGACAAGTGAAGGTAACACCTAGTGTAGGGACCACACCGATGGTGTTCTCATCACAACGCTTCAGAACCTCCTCGGCATTCATCAGCAAGCGTCCATGTTCCATCGGTATCTGTCTGAGTTCTACATCAAAATAGCGGGCAAATTTTTCCCAGCAAACCTGAACAGGCCCCGTAACCATATTTGGTTTAGATGAATCCTTCCCGGCGGCTTTCATTTTTTCGCGCCAACGCCATTTCATGGCCAATCCACCCAGCATGGCTGCCTCGCTTGAACCGGTTGTAGAACATCCAATGGTGTTCTTGCTTTTCGGAGCATTCCACAAGTCGGCCATCATATGCACACATCGTTCCTCAATGGCAGCCGTTTGCGGATATTCGTCCTTGTCAATCATGTTTTTATCGAGACATTCGTCCATCAATTTATGAATGCCATCATCCAGCCAGGTTGAACAGAAGGTCGCCAGATTTAACCTTGAGTTGCCGTCAATCATCAGCTCATCGTGAATGATCGAATACACATCTTCGCTTCTGCTCTCTTTTTCCGGAATTCTGAATTTCGGGATACTCATACGCAAATCGGTTGAAGTGTAGATGTCTTCATCCATTCTTTCGAGAATTTTTTCTTTTTCGTGCAGGGCCATGGGATTGTTTTTATAAAAGGGCACCTCTAAAAACTACTTTTTTTGATGCCAGTTTCGACACAAATATACAC
>DYQT01000396.1 GCA_020719165.1 Draconibacterium orientale
ATAACACCCATACATACGAGTCGGCATACATTACTTCGCCAACATTGTAACTTTCGGTGTTACCAAAACAAACGGTTGCTGGTCCTGAAATCTGACCTGGTGTAAGGGGCAATAAATCAAAACTGAGTTGCAAAACATCAGTCAACGATTGTCCACCTTCACCAAAAGCGGTAAGGCTCAATGCAACCATTCCTTCCAGGTAATCTTCGGCGCCTGGAGTATAAACCGTGGTCAGTGAGCTTGTCGAACTGAAAGTTCCTGTTCCCGAAGTGGCCCAGCCCAGGCTTACAAAATTGGCAGCAAAAGCATTTGTCTGAAATGTCATACCTTCACAAATTTCAGCATCCTGGCCTGCGTTTACCGCAAGTGTGTAATCAGCAAAACCAGGCAATTCGATGTAATCAACCCAGGCGCAGTCGCTTCCGCTCACCACATAAACGTCTTTCATATAAACCCACCGGAAAGTATGTTCGCCGGCAGTAACAGCAAAAGCAACCCTGTCCCAGGCCACTTCACCCGACCAGGAATCTTTCAGACTGTTGTCGATATAAAATTCAAGAAAATCGTAGGTTGCCTCCGATGAAACCTTTCGGTAAAAAGCAATGCTGTCGTTGGCCGCCACATCAATAGTGAGTTTCATTTCGGTGGTGGCATCGTTGCCGATGGCTCCCGATTTTGCACAATACGTGCCCTCGTAAGCACCGGAACCAACAACCGTCCAGTTTGCATTTCCTGCAAACAGCCATTCATATTGACTGAAATCGCCGGTTTCAAAATCTTCAACCACAAGACCTACTTTTGGAATAAAGGTTTTTTGAACATTGTAATATCCCGAAATAGCCTCAAAGTTCAAATCTACTTCAGTTCCAATCGGGGTAAATGCTTCGATGGAAATATTGAAAATGGTGGTGGACGACTGTCCTGAAGCCAGGGTTTGTAAATCGAAAGTAGCCGAATTTATAGTTACGAAATTGCTTGTTGTTGCAAGATAAGCCATTGAAGCAGGCGCGTCAATCTGTCCTGTGTTGGAAATTTCGATTAAAATATCTGCTGTTTCGCCAGGGTCGAGGCTGCCATTGTTATTTCCGCCTAAGTCTGAAATGGTTAATAATCCAACCAAAAGATTTACTCCGTTTGCTGTTATTTCAAAACTACTTTCCCAGCTTTCTTCGGTATTGTAAGCAAGTATGTTAAATTTGATTGGTTCTCCACCAGGAACATTGTTTGCCACATCAAAAGCAAAAGCATCCAGTATTTCGATGATCGACTCCAGGCCGAAATTCCCAAAAAATTCGGTGCTATCGGTCATTGTAATAAAAGTTGATTCGGCAGAAAGTTCAACGGTAACGTTGTCAGCAGGCTCGTCGCTGAAATTTCCCATTGACAGACCTAAGAACACAGATTCAGCCGGGTCGAGCTGGCCATTGTTGTTTCCCGACAGGTCGTTGATGGTGTGCAAATAATAACTCGGCCCCGGCAATGAAGTGGCCTCCACGGCTGCCAGCGCATCAATCCGGCCGGAACCGGAATTGTTGTTTTTTCCTGCAACCAAAACATGGGTAGTTGTTTCGATGGTTTCATCTATTTCTTCCGGCGTAAGCAGATTATTTTTTTGAAGCATCAGGGCAATCAACCCTGCATTTGCCGGAGTTGCCATGGATGTACCGTCCCATCCTGAAGCATAAGCGGTATTACTGTTGTAGGCAAGTGATTTTATATTCACTCCGGGGGCACAAATATCCGGGCGGATCAATCCCATTTCGGGTTGGTAAGGATAATCGTTGAATGGTGAAATAGCAGACCAATCCA
>DYQT01000138.1 GCA_020719165.1 Draconibacterium orientale
AGTGTTAAGTGTTAAGTGTTAAGTGTTAAGTGTTAAGTGTTAAGTGTTAAGTGTTGGGGGTTATTGTTTTGCTGAGTTCGCTCAATGAGATGTTTCCGGTGGCGAGTTTGTTCAGGTTGCCCATGATCCAGCGTGATCCGGCATCAGCATTGTGAGAAGTTTTAATCTCCTCATATTTCTTAACAAGGAATGGAACTTTGGCTAAAATTTCTTCTTTGGGTACCACTTTAAAATTGAGGGTGATCAGGATCGACTCAAAATCCATCTTGGGATGCTGAAATAAATGGAAAAGCATTCGTTTCGCGATCGCCAGATCGATATTGCGTTTGACCAGGAATTGCAACAATTCATAAACTTTGTCAAAGGTAAAATCAGGCAATTTCGGATATTGTCCTTCAAGGTGTTTCAATGTGTGCGCCAGCAATCCTGAGGTAAACCTGGCGGGAACATTCAGATCAGTCTGCGCTTTTTCAAGCAGAGGAACCAGATTGTTCTTCAGGAGGTAGGTGTGTGTATCTTCGGGCACGTTCCATTCCATCAACTGCAAAATACGTTCGGATACCAATTTTGGAAGCCTTTTCACAGCTTCGTCTATCTCCGAATCTTCCAAGGGTATCGGTGCTGAGTCGGTATCTGGGTACATCCGGTCGGCTCCCGGCAACACGCGTTCAAAAATAGTTGTGCCATCTTCAAACGAC
This sequence comes from Draconibacterium orientale, assembly GCA_020719165.1. GTDB lineage: Bacteria > Bacteroidota > Bacteroidia > Bacteroidales > FEN-979 > CAIVAT01. Next base: position 699 of record DYQT01000138.1, read on the forward strand.
TTCCTGGTTTCATTCGGCACACCTGAGAAGGCCATTTTGCAACGCTCCTCAATGGTTTCGATGGCAGTTTTTATGTCATCTTCAGGTCCCCAGAAGATCATCTGGGCATCGCCTTCCCTGCTTCCAAGCAGCGACTGTATCTTGGTCCAGGCTTTTTCGCCAACAACATCTTCAAACATTTCAGAATGGACCATATTCGGCTTCTCGATGCAGGCAATAACCTTTAAACGGTCGGACAGATCATCGGCAAACATTTTTCCCGGTTGAGTAAAATGCGACATGATGCCCTGAAATTGAGGGAGGTTGACCAGATATACTTTCAGGGTTGCGCTTTTTGGGACTCCCAGATTTTCCAGTTTAAAATCTTTTGCTTTTACCTCCCTGACGGAGATTCTCCAATTTGCTTGGTCTTTAACCGTTTTGTTCAAAATATCTTTGATCGCCAGTAAGGCCCATTGCCGATAGGCCTCGTTGTGGGTCAGCTCCGGCATCCAGTTGTTATGGGCTACTCCTTTTATTTCAACGCGGGTTCCGCCTTTGCAACTTACATTCACGTCGGCCCGGGTTGAGCCGATTCCTGTACGAACTTTGCCCGTACTGCGATTCAGAAACCGAATGTAGTCAGCTCCCTCTTTCACCTCATCCGGGTTTTTAAACTCGGGATAGGTTACCGTTTCAATAAGAGGCATTCCCAGCCTGTCGGTGCGATAGATGCGCACATGCCCGATGTCGGAAACTTCGCGGCAGGAATCTTCTTCAAGACTAAGCTGGATCAGCCGCACCTTTTTATGTTTCAACTGAATTTCTCCTTCAATGCCAATGATGGCGGTTCGTTGAAACCCGGTAGGAATAGAACCATCAAGGTATTGTTTCCGGGTGATATGAACCTCACCAACCACTTTCAGTTTCGAAAGAAGCGAGATGTCAATGGCATGAGATAAGGCTTCGCGGTTGAGCGGGAAAGGGGGAGTATCGTCAACATCATAGGTGCAGGCCGTTTCATTTTTAATGCGGTAGATGATGTTTTTTCGCGTTCTGAACTCCATGAGCGCGGTACCATCGTATTCACCGAGTTCGCTGAGGGTTGGCCGCATGTGACGAATCAGCTCGGCATCGAAATCATCTGCTTTTTGAAAAATTCCTGCAGGACAATGGCAGAATAGTTTTTCTTTGGTCTTCAGTTGCTGGTGAACTTCAAGCCCCGACATGAAGCCGATACGGTCATAATCAGCCTGAGTAGCTTTTTTTCGCGGGATATATCCAATTTTTTGCTGTGTGTCGGCGTGGTTACGCCTCGGATCGAAAGTATGTTTCATTGGTTCGGCAGGAATAGTGAATAGAGTGCTCAAAATTACCCATTTTGTGAATATCATGGTTGAATTGTTCATTATTTTTGGTAACATTGACTTTAGTATCTTTGTGCTTTCATTCCGAACCATGTGCAAGATGTTACGATATCTCCTTCTCATTCCTTTTTTAATCGGTTTTAATGCATTTTCGCAGGAACAGGGGAAAACTAAAATTCAGTATTCCGGCAATATCTGGGAGTTTAACAAGGAGATTTACCCCGACGGCCCCAGAATACTGGGTAATGTGGTAATGAATCATGACAGCGCATTTCTTTACTGCGACAGCGCTTATGTGAATGAAGTGGAGAATAAAGTAATCGCCTACGGCAATGTACGCATCAAACTCAGCGACACACTCAATCTTTACAGTGACTCACTTCGATATGACGGGAATACCAAAATTGCCAATTCCTACAGCAATGTGAAACTTATCGACAATCAAACTACCCTTACAACCGATACACTTGTTTATAACCGCAATACCCAGATTGCCCAATACGACTATTGGGGGAAAATTGTAAACGATAAAAATATCCTGGTAAGCCATTATGGTTATTATTATACTGACAACAAGGAATTTTTCTTCAAAGACAAGGTGATCATGATCAGCCCCGATTGCGATATGTATTCTGATACACTCATGTATAACACCGTTACAAAAACAGCCTATTTTTACGGTCCTTCCCATATCATCAGCAAAGACAAGCTCGATTCAATCTATTGCGAAAACGGCTGGTACAACACGCAGCTTGACAATGCCCGTTTTCGTGAGCGGGCCCGGATCTATCATGAATCAACTTTTCTGACAGGCGACAGCATGTATTACGAAAGGAAGACCGGATTTGGCCAGGTGTTTCGCAAAGCGCTGATGGTGGATACAGTTCAGAATATTGTTCTGATGGGAAATTACGGCGAGATTCAACGCGAAAATGGATTTGCCTTTATGACCGATAGCGCGGTGAGTGTGTTGATTGACAAGGAAGATTCGTTGTTTATGCATGCCGACACGGTGAGGGCAACATTTGATTCGCTGCAGGCCATACAAAATGTTTTTTGCTTTTATAGGGTGAAATTTTTCCGCCATGATCTTCAGGGAATGTGCGATTCTCTGACCTATTTCAGCAGAGATTCGGCGATGACCATGTATCGTCAGCCGGTAATCTGGTCGGATTCCAATCAACTGTCTGCCGATTCCATCAGGCTTACCATGCGCAATGGGGAGGCTGATTCGCTGAAACTATATGGTTCGGCCTTTATCATTTCCAAGGATGATACCGGAAGCTTCAATCAGATTAAAGGCAGGAATGTACTTGCAAAATTCCGCGACAACGAATTGTACAAGATCAACGTGTTGGGGAATGCGCAAACAATATATTATGCCAGGGAAGAGGATAAGACGCTCATTGGTATTAATGTCGCCATGTCGAGTGACATGCTGGTGTTTCTTGAAAAAAATCAGTTAAAATCAATCACTTACCTTACCAAGCCTGAAGCCCATCTTCTCCCCGAAAAATCGGTACCGCTGAACGAGCGGAAGCTGAAGAATTTTAAATGGGAAGAGAAGCGGCGTCCGCTGAAAAAAAGTGATATTTTTATCTGGTAAACATTTAACCTGTTTGCGGTACAATCTTTAAAATACAGAAACCTTCACATATTTCGCTGGATTGGCTTTGATATCCTCCAACAGCAGATTCAGGTCTCGTGCAGCCTTTTCAACCTCTTTATAAAGTTGTTCGTTGTTGAGAAGTTGTCCGATGGAGCCCTCTCCATTGTTAATTTTCAGAAGAACAGAATCCAGATCAGTTACGGCCTTGTTCACCGTTGCAATTGTGTATGGAATGCGGGCTTTGGCCAGAGAATCGCTGAGATTGGAAAAATTTGTCAGAATATTGTTGATTTTATCGTTGTTTTGCTGCAGGTTATTGCTGATTGACTCTACATTCCTGATGATTTTTGAAAGATTGTTTCGTTGTGAAGTCATCAGTGTGTCAAGATTTTGGGTAGTATGTGCAATATTACCAAGGGCTTGTTTTACATGCTCAATGGCGTCCACCAGATTTTCGCGGGTATTTTTATTCAGCACCTGCTGAACGATCACCGCGATGCTGTCGATCGAACCAATCAGGTTTTCTGCCTTGGTTTTTAAGGGAAGCAACTGTTTGTTCACCTCTTGTCCGAGGGTTGCTTCTGTTTGCGCGAACAAGGTATCACCGCTTTGTGCCAACTCTTTCGAGTTACCTGGAACGATCTCAACTTCAGGTGCGCCAAGGAGGCTGGAGCTGAAAATTCGTGCGCTTGAATTTTTCGGAATGGGATAATCACCCAGAACATATAGTTCAACAATAATCTGCTGAGGGTTTTGCGGATTAAAATAGAGCTTTTTAACCTGGCCAACCTTTAATCCCTTTATTGATATCGGATTGGCGGCGGTCAAACCATTCACCTGCTCATAAACAGCATAGAATGTCCGGCTTGTTTTAAGCAATTCAAGTCCTTTCAGGTACATCAAACCCCATATCAGGATGGCGGTAGCAACGACAAAGATAACTCCGACTTTAACCTCTTTTCTGATTTTCACGACAACCTTTTTATGCAAACTTACAAATAAAATTTTTACTTTCTCATTATAGCTTCGGCCTCGGCTGGCGGGATGCGTTCGTTGTTTCTGAAAATCACAATAAAAGCATCCTTCATTCCCTGCTGTCTCACTTTTTTCAGTAAACGACGCGCTGCTTCGGCATTGTTTTCATTGCCTACGGTATATTTATACATCCCTTCATGCCGATACATCTTTACATTTTCCATTCCGGCAAATTTTGGGGCATTTACTTCGAGTTCTTCCAGTTCGGCGGCTATCTGAATGCGAAATGACAAGCTTCCCTTCCTGGTATTCTCCTGCGGGTTCTGGTCGGGCTCCGAATGAGTTTTCCCCGGCACATCCGGAGGAATTTCAGCCCCTGCGATTTTAGCAAAGGCTCTGAATATTGCCCTGGAGATAAAATCCTGCCCTTTGGGCGACATTAAAAACTTTTCTTCAACTGCATTGCTGATATAACCTGTTTCAACCAAAACACTGGGCATGGCGGTTTTGTATAAAACCAGAAAACCAGCCTGCCTCACTCCACGGTTATTCATCCCAACACGTTCCGCCATTTGCGATTGGATCTCTGCCGCAAAATCGGTACTTTTATCAAGATTCAGATTTTGGTTTAATGAAAAAATAATATAAGATTCATCAGAATTGGGATCAAAACCATCATACGTTGACTGATAGTCTGATTCGAGCAGAATGGCAGCGTTTTCAAGCTTGGCGATTTTGAGATTCGCTTCTGATTTGTGCAAGCCCATCACATAGGTTTCAGCGCCCGAAAGTGAACGATTATTGTTGGCATTGCAATGGATGGAGATAAACAAGTCGGCTTTTGACTCATTGGCGATTGCGGCACGCCGGTACAATTCAACGAAATGATCCTTGTCGCGTGTATAAATAACCCGCACCCCTTTCATGGAAGAGCGGATGAGGGACCCGAGCTTCAGCGCAATCGCCAGGTTGATATTTTTCTCCTTGGATAATTTTCCGATTGCGCCCGGATCATGCCCGCCATGCCCGGCATCGATCACCACGGTACGAATGGTACGAGGTCGCTGCGCAATTGCTGCACCTGAAATAATTAGGCAGAAAAGAATCTGCAAACACCAGATATAACGCGGCATTCGTGATTTAGAATTGTTAAAGTATCTTAAAAAGGCAATGGTTTCAATAATTTTGATTAGTTTTGAAACCCGAAGAATAACGGTCTTCTACGCCTTTTTATTCTGAATTTTTAAAGTAAAACAAAGATAGAATATTAACCTCAGAATTCAGAAAAGAAGTTGTTAACGAAAATATTAACAAGGTCTTTCCATTCGACGATCCTTTTGGTCATATTTTTCCTGCAAATCACGGAGGTGGTTGCCCAGGATACGATCGGGCAACCAAGGGGAACGGCTGTTGTTATGTCACAAACCGGGGCTCTTTTTCGCGATTCTACCAAAATTGATTCAATTCGTGTTGATTCCTCAAATATTGTGTTGGGGAATGATTCAACAAAGCTTGCTGATTCGTTAGCTAAAATTGAGAAGAAGAAAACAAAACTGGAGGCTGTTGTGGATTATTCGGCCGATGATTCGCTCAGGTTCGAAATAAAGGGGCAAAAGGTTTATTTGTTTAACAAGGGAAAAATCAAATATCAGGAAACAAAGCTCGATGCTGATTATGTTGAGATCGATTTTGTTAAGAATGTAGTTTACGCGACGAGTGGAAAAGATTCTACAGGAAAGGAGAGCGGCTTGCCCGAATTCAATGATGGCACCCAAAGTTTTAAATCAAAAGCCATAAATTATAACTATACTACCAAAAAGGGTTACATTAATACTGTCATTACCAAACAAGACGAAGGTTACCTCCACGGAACAGTGGTGAAAAAAATGGAAAACAATGTAACCTACATAAAATCGGGTTCCTATACAACCTGCGACTTGGAAGAGAACCCGCATTTTGCTTTTAAATTCAGCAAAGGCAAAGTAATCCCCGGCAAAAGGGTCATCACGGGACCAGCCTTTATGGAAATTGCCAACGTGCCAACACCGCTGCTTATCCCGTTTGGTTTTTTTCCAAATAAAGCGGGACAACGGTCGGGAATTATTATCCCTACATACGGGGAGTCGGCTAACAGGGGATTTTATTTTGAAAACTTTGGCTACTATTGGGCAGCCAGTCAGTATTTGGACGTAACTGTTTTGGCCGACATTTATACCCGGGGGAGCTGGGCGATCAAGCCAACCATTCGGTATAACAACAGATACCATTACAACGGAGCCTTCAATTTTAGTTATGCTGTCAATATTCTCGGAGCGGCAGATTCGCCTGATTATCAAAAATCAAGTGATTTCCAGGTGCGCTGGGTACACAGCCAGGACGGGAAGGCGCGTCCCCACAGCAGTTTTTCGGCCAATGTGAACATCGTCAGCAATACCTTCAATAAGTACAACCTTTCTTCGAGCGCCCAATCCTATCTCTCCAATACATTTCAGTCGAGTGTTAACTATTCAACAAACTTCGCGGGCAAATATTACCTGAACCTCAACTTTAACCATAGTCAGAACACGTTGAATAAAACCATCAATATTACCCTTCCGCAAATCTCCTTTTCTGTAAATCAGTTTTATCCTTTCAGGAGACAGAATCCCGTTGGGAAAATTCGTTGGTATGAACAAATCAGCATGAAGTACAACATGGATGCTGAAAACCGCTACAACACGGTTGATTCCAACTTTCTGAAGGGAAATTGGGCCGATTCGATGCAAAATGGCATGAGGCACAGTTTCCCGATTAGCGGGACATTCCGGATTCTGAAATATTTCAACTGGTCAAACTCCATCAATATTACCGACCGGATGTATATGAAGACCATCCGGAGGCAATACGTAGATACTGTTTTTATTTCAGGCGATTCTATTGCAATCAGCCGTGATCTTCGAACCAGGTCGGTTTCCTCATTTGCAAACGCTTTCGATTTCAGTGTTTCCTCATCACTGAATACACGACTTTACGGCATGTATCAATTCAAAGGGAACGGATTGATCCGTGCAATCAGGCATATGATGACCCCGTCGGTTGCATTTTCCTACACCCCTAATTGGGGTTCGCCCCAATTGGGATACTGGCAGGATATTGATTATGACCCAAATATCAATCCAGGCCGCTATTCGGTATTCGAACAGGGGATTTATTCTGGTCCCCCCGGACAAAAGTCGGGGATGATCTCTTTCGGTTTGAGTAACAACCTTGAAATGAAAGTCAGAAACCGCAAAGACACGGTGAATGGCGTGAAAAAAATTGCCCTCATCGACGATCTCTCCATTCGATGTTCCTACGACATTGCGCGCGATTCAGTGAATTGGTCTCCGATAATTATCAGTGGTCGCAGTACCATCATCAAGGGATTGGCACTTCAGTATGGAAGCACCTGGGGAATATATACCCGCGACTCGCTGGGAAGATCGACCAAAACAACAGAATGGGAGGCTCATCGCATCCTCATCCGGCTCGACAATACGACCTGGGATGCGGGTTTTTCTTACTCATTATCGTCGGATAAAGTAAAGGGGAAAAAAACAACCGAAAAGGGGACCCCTCAGGAGCGCCAAGACATAGCGGACTACTACGATTACTATGTTGACTTCGATATTCCATGGAGTTTTTCTATAAACTACAACTTTCATTACAGCAAACCGTGGGTAAACAGCTCAAATAAGCGCGTTGAACAGATTACCCAAACGTTGGGCTTCAGCGGACAGCTCAACATTACACCCAAGTGGAAGATAACCTTGACAACCGGTTGGGATTTTGCGCATAGTGAACTGTCCTATACATCCATCGATGTTTACCGCGATTTGCATTGCTGGGAGATGCGCTTTGGGTGGATACCGAAAGGAGGGCAGCAAAGCTGGAATTTCTCTATCAATGTGAAAGCTTCTATTCTGCAGGATATGAAGTTAAACAAGAAAAAGGATGCAAGGGATTACATGTATTAAATTGATAATGGATAACTCAATCAGCAAAACTCAAATTCATGAAAAAAATCATTTCGACAAACGAGGCGCCAAAGGCGATCGGACCTTACAGTCAGGCAACTGAGGTTAATGGTACATTGTTTATTTCGGGGCAAATTCCGATTGATCCCGCAACCGGTAAATTTGTTGAGGGTGGCATCACAGAACAAACAGAGCAGGTGATGAAAAACATAGGCGCCAT
>DYQT01000139.1 GCA_020719165.1 Draconibacterium orientale
GGGTTATATACATCCCTCACCTGCACCAGAGCGGCTTTTACAGGCCGTTCGCTAATATGACATGCCTCACAGGACAACTCTTCCAGGTGCAATGGAGGAAGCCAGCTATGTTTGGCGATAGGAGCGTTCAGATATCCCTTCAGGTGACAATCCTTACAATCTCTGACCGTATTGTCTAAATCATTGCGCACAAGACCTGAAGGATCGTCCCCTTTCCCAATCTGATGCATCTCTTTTCCCCGGATTCTCGGGTCGGAGGCCCTGCTGCCTGCGGTATGGCAATCGACACATTTCAAACCCGCCTTTATATGAACATCCCTCCTCGTGGTGTAGGATGTCCCCTTCTTTTTCCAGTCAGGTTTGGCATGGCAATTCAGACAGGCCTCTGAGCGGACCTCACGAACCAGATGCAGCGTAACTTTTCCATCCTTGTCAAATTTCCCCATATTATACTTCACTTCAACCGGAATGCTGTCTTTAATGCTTCCTTCAACAGTGGCGATCCCGCTTCCTTGTGTGGCTGCCCACCTGAAATTCCATTTTTCCAACTGTTTATTTCTCTCTTTGTAATTGTATTCAGGCAGATGACACAACTGGCAATCAGCTTCAATGACTCCTGTCTGAGACCAGTTTGCTTTAAAATAGTCACCATCAAAATCATTTTCACCAAGTGATTTTAAATGGTGGCTGGTGTCAGACATCCAGGTATCGTAACGATGTCCGTTCCTGTCAAATTCGAGTGGACCTCCGCCCGGGTGACATGCGCCGCATGATGCTGTGACAAAATCAAACGAGGTCAAGTCAATCTCTTTTGCCGATTTGTTGTTTTTTGGAGCAAGATAGCGGTATATTGGTGCGGGAGAACACCATGTACCACCATAATTTCCAGGATGAGATACCCATTGATAACGGGATTTCAAGGTATCGTTTGGACTCTCATCCTTGCCCTGCTGGAAATGAAATCCACTGGTTATTTTCTCATAATCGTGGCACTTGCCGCAGGTTTGACGCGGAGAATATGGTTTGTCCACATTGATACCTTTTACAGGGTTTATGAGCCCTCCATTTTCGTCATAAAGAAAAAATGGCGGACATACTCCTGTTTTTGTAATTAATTCTTTGTTGACTTGTTTGAAGTTGACGGGTGCCTTATTTGAAAGAAAAGCAGAAATGATCACTGTAAAAGTAAAGAATGCGAAAATTGTAAGGATGCTATTTTTCATTTGATTTCAAGATTTCCTTTTTTGCCTGATTTCTTGCGCGCAGGGCAATGAAATCGATTTTTTTGGTTAATCTAAAAGAAAGTGCATACCCAAAAGACATTTGAATGCCGTTGTAATATTTATATAACGGTATATCTCCAAAAGCCGAAAGATACCAGTTGTATTTGAAGGCAAAGGTCAACTGGGGTGTGAAACAGGTCACATTATAACCCGAAGATTCAACGATTTCATCGTTTTCCCTGGTCGCTTTTGCCCTGTACTCATTTCGAACCTGAAGGTCGAGGCTGAGGTTTTTGATAATTTTATAATTAAAGTAGAGGGCCACGATCCATTGCTGCCCATATCTGTAATAAAAGTTTTCTGATTCGATGAGCTGAGCATATTCAAAAGAGACAAATCCCGCCAGGGCCATTTTCTTTGCGATCCCCTTTGATATGAATACATTTGCAAGGTACTTAAAGCTGCCTGAGGATGGCTGCACTGAAATGGGAAGCTTTACATTGTCAACCTCCTGGTCGAATACCCCGACCGGAAATTTCAGCCCGATGGAGGGCGAAATGGTGAACCGCGCTTTTGCATTGCTGTAAAGGTTGAATTTTAAGTACAAGGCGGCATCTCCCAGGCCATACCCACGCATTGGATCCTGACCATCGGTATGCAGAGTTTTGTTGAAAAAGTATCCCAGGTCACCCATCACGGTCAACCATTTTGTTAATCCATAAGCCAGTTGAAGTTCAGCATAATTGACGTTGGCTGTTTGTGAGAAATTGAGATCATGACAGGGCGAATCATTGTGGTAAAATTGCTCAGAGTGGCTGTACCGGTAAGTTAACGCAGCTGTGAGCACCCTTGATTGCAGGGCAGGTTGTTCTGCATCGCTGATAAATGGGTTCCCGGAGGCACAACATTGGGCAAGGATAACACCAGGTGTGCAGAGAAGAAAAACCGGGAACATAATTTTAACAATCAATTTCATTTTCGCGAGCGTAAAAGGTGTAGCAACGGGTCATTTTTTCTCCTTTGGCACATAATAGGATGTTACTCTTATCATAATGGTATCCGAAGCCTCCCCTGTGTCGTTGAATACGCGGCATGTAATGGTATTGAGTCCGACACAACACTCCCCCGCTGCATATTTGATTGTTGCACCGCTCCCTTTGATATCACCATGGTTGGCCTCCCAGGCATATTGAAGATTTGACCCCGTTGCCTCCATGGAAATAACCGTTGTATCCCAGGCCTTTATTTTTACCAGGGTGGCTGTAAGACTTTGTATCCGGATATCACCTGTGGTTTTTTCCGTTTTCTCTTTTGAACAGGAAAACAGGAATATTGTTGAACACATTAATAAAATGAAGAGCTTTCTCATGTGAAAAAGTGTTTAATAAATCGCATTAAAGATATACCCAACGATGACTATGCCGACAGTAACCACTCCGACAAAGGTCATCAGCAACCTCATTTTGAGAACTTTTCGCAGGATGATCATTTCGGGCAACGACAAACCTATAACAGCCATCATAAAAGCGAGCGCGGTACCTAAGGGAACACCTTTTTCGATCAACACACTTACGATCGGAATGATCCCCGCGGCATTGGAGTAAAGGGGAACCCCGATCAGAACGGACAAGGGAACTGAATACCATGTGGCTTTTCCCATCAGGTTTGCCATGAAACTCTCCGGAACATATCCATGAGCCGCTGCTCCAACTGCAATACCAATGATAATGTATATCCAGACTTTTCCTACGATTTCTTTTACAGCAGTGTAACCGGCCTGTATTCTGTCATTAAGTTGAACTTTTTCTTCCTCTCCTTCATTATGATCAGCTTTAACTTCATAAACCCAGCTTTCAACATGTTTTTCCAGTTTGAGCCGTCCGATTACCCATCCTGCCGTGATGGCGATAACCAGCCCGGTTCCGATGTAGATTGTCGCAACTTTCCATCCAAACAACCCAAACAGGAGGATGACCGCAACCTCATTGATCATCGGGGCTGCAATCAAAAATGAAAATGTCACTCCCAACGGGATTCCCGATTCAACAAAACCCAGAAATAACGGAATGGCAGAACAAGAACAAAATGGTGTTACTATTCCCAACAATGAAGCCATGACATTCCCTGTGAAAAGAGATCTTCCTTCCAGCGCCTTGCGGGTTCTTTCAGGTGTGAAAAAACTCCGGATGATCCCCACCACGAAAATGATCAAAACCAGTAAAAGCAGAACCTTGGGTACTTCAAAGATGAAAAACCGCAGGGCTTCGGTGAGGTGGTTTCCTGGTTTTAATTTCAACACATCATCAATCAACCAATTGGTTATCAATTGCAGGTTAAAGTAAATAAGTATCCATACTCCTACGAAAAATATTGGCAAAAGCCATTTGTATGATTTCATGGTTGTTCAGTGTTCTTCATTCGTTGTTCGTAGAAAGACGAAATTATTAGTAAAAAAAACTCAACTCTTTTTATTTCTTGGCCTCAGTTGGCACATACATGATATGGTTAAATGAAAAATACAGCAATATAATAGATTCCAACCAGGATAAATAAAACAGCTACCACCCTGCGAAACCAAAGTTCAAAAGTTTTTATCCGGTTGTATAGTTTCCCGACGTTACCAACTGCATAAGCCAGTAACCAGGCAAAAATAATCACCGGCAATCCGGTTGCAACGGCAAACACAACAGGTAAATACAAACCGCTGATGCTGGTTATTGTCATGGGGATCAGCATGGCGAAGTAAAGTACCCCGCTATAAGGACAAAATGCCATGGCGAAGACCATTCCGAGCAAAAAGGTACCCCAATAGCTTCGCTTACTATGCTCTCCCATTTTTTCAGTCAGCCCCGAAAAACCGGGAAATCTCACCTTGATGAAGTCAAGCATCAAAAGGCCAATGAGGATCAGCAATGGTCCTAACAGTTTTTCACCCCATCCCTGAAAGAGCATGGTGATATTCATTTTACTGGCGCCGAAGAAAAGAATCACACCCAAACCGGTATATGAAACTGCGCGCCCAAGCGTGTACACCAGCCCCTTGACAAACACCCGTCGGCGGTTTTCTATATCGCGACTGATAAACCCGATGGCCGAAATATTGGTTGCCAGTGGGCATGGACTGATAGCCGTCATTAACCCGAGGATAAAGGCCGTTAGCGCTGCGTACTGGGAGTTTTCGAGAATTGTCTGGAGGTATTGCATAATGTGCTGATGTGCTAATGTGCTGATGTGCTAATGTGCTAATGTGCTAATGTGCTGATTTGATGATGCGATGGTTTCATGATGTTTGTGGTTTCCAAAGATTGTTGTTGGCATTGTTTGTATTGAATTATTTAAGGGAGTTTTTCGAGGCAGTAATAATTTTTAATTTTTTTTTTTTTACAATGATTTTATCAAGAAGATGCTCAGGGGAAGGATTTACCTTCCGCTGATTGTGCTTCAGGGATATTTGAACCGACTAATGTGCCGGATTTTAACAGTTGATGTGAGATCACAAATCGAGTTTTTTCCTTCAGAAGCTCACAATAATCAACAGCAAGCATCGCAAAATCAAAGGATACATCCAAAATCTGGTTTTCTTTTACCACAAAAAACTGAATTATCTCATTAACCCATTATTCATTAAATCAGCACATCAGCACATTAGCACATCAGCACATTGAACATCAGCACATCAGCACATTAGCACATCAGCACATCATCACATCATCACATCATTTTAACAACCCATCCACAGCCTTCTTTATCTCCGCCTTTAATTTTTCCGGACTATCGTTGGCATACATAAACCCCTTATCGGTAAGATCCACACGCTTATCTCCGCAGATAACAACCAGACATTGGCCTTCTATTTTGTACTTAGCGCCAATTGCTTCACCTGCTTTTTCGTCAAGGTTGACGCTTTTAAACGTAATCTCGTTCGCTTTAACCTGCGGTGCGTATTGAGTTTCAACTGCCTCCCTGGCAACTTTTTCAACATTGTTGCAGGTCATGCAGCGCCTGGTGAAATGAAAATAGTAAACGGTGACAATTTTGCCAGCGACTGCAGATGCTCCGCTCGAATTTGATGTAGTGTGGGCATTACCGAAATAATTACCGGCAAAAATTGTAATAAGTAATAAAAATCCAATAAACCATTTCATATCTTAATATTTATTTGGTTAATAATTGCTTAAGTTCATCAGAGGATGGGACCCGCCCCTTCATCACCACCTTTTCGTCAATGACAAGGGCCGGAGTCGACATTACCCCGTATTTCATAATCTCCATGATGTCTTCAACCTTGGTTATGTTGGCTTTGATCCCATTTTTCTCAACTACTTCATGGGTGAGCTTGTCCAGCGACTTGCATTTGGCACACCCCGGACCTAAAATTTTAATCTCCATTATTAAAATATTTATAAGTAAAAAAACACATTACCCATCATCACATCATCACATCATCACATTATCGCATTAGCACATCATCACATCATCACATCATCACATCAGCACATCAGCACATTAGCACATCAGCACATTAGCACATTAGCACATCAGCACATTAAACTCATTTTCTGAAAAATCCCTCGAACATCTCCCTGGCTTCTTCCCAATTTTCCTTATTAATACAATACTTTATATAGGGAGGATTGATCTCCCCCTGTATGAGGCCCGACTCCTTCAATGCCTTCAGATGTTCCGAAAGGGTTGATCGTGCAATAGGAATATCTTCGGCCATGTCGCCGCTGTAGCAGCATTTATCAATGTTATCGGCAAGGAAGTCGAGAATGTACACCCTTGCCGGGTGCGCAATGGCTTTGGCATACCGGGCCATTTTCTCCTGTGATTCTGTATAATATTTTTTATTCGCAATCATCATGTTTTGTATTTCGTAGAATAACGAAACAAAGATAAGCAAATTTTCAGGTAAAATGAAGATTAAACAAATCTGGAAGCATTCTCAATAAGAAGATGTCATCGCTCCTGGAAACCTTTTATAGTCCTGAGGTAATTAGCCAGAATGGACGCCATATCCTCTGCATCCCGTTTGGTCTGCAGGTATCGGTCATGCCAGGCAATCAGTTTTATTATGAAGATTCCGGGTAATGTGGCCACGTAGATTTCCAGATCATCATCAATCATGACCATTATTGAACGTTTGATCACTTCAGGAAAGCCTGCTACCGACATGGCATGGATCTCTTCGGAGGGCCAATAAATGTGTTGGTCAGCTTTGGCTATATTTCCGGCATCACCGCCAGACTCGTTCTCTGGACAGTATGCTGATCAACTCCCAGAAAATAAACCATTTCGGGAATTATAACGATAGCCCCACCAACTCCAAAGATTCCACCAAAAACACCGGCCATCAGTCCGATCAGTACAATTATTAAAGTTGTTGTTATTTCCATTGTTTGTCGATGTTATATATTTAAATTCAAAATTAATGAAGGTATCCGCATGTCCATCGGAATTTCCATGCAGATGGACAAAGGAAAATGTTCGTCGGATATCCAATTGAGGGATGTCTGTAATTTTAAACTCCCCGTGCGCAATTTCTTTTGAAACAGCTGCAATGGAGATAAAACCTAGTTCCTGGATATTCTTTTAACTACCGGTTGGTTAAGAAAAAGTTCGCCTGCCGCTTTGGTAAAGCTCAGATGCGTTGCAACAAAATGAAACACCTTTAGTCGGAAATCTGGCTTAACCTGGTAAAAATACTAAAACTGCTTATCCACAACAAGCAAGTTACTTTGTGATTTCGGCATAAGTCATTGGGGAAGTAGTCACAGCTTGTTGCATTAACCTGTAAAACAACTTTCCTCTGTGATTGGATAACTTTCTGTTAAAACGAAATGCGAACTCATCCAAATAATACTCCAGGTGTTTAGTAGAGATTTTCCCTTGATGCGTTCCGTTAATCCATCGTTTTACAAGCGAATCTACCATGTGTACATGAGGTAATAATTCATGTGCTTGCTTTCCACTGCCCGATATGACTTTTTTTATATGCTCGTATTTTTTGTTTTGGGACAGAGAAGCATAGCTTGTCCAACCATCTGTAATTACAGTGCTTCCATATTCCACATTTTCTTCAATGAATGGTAAGAGGTTCTCTTTCGAAGCATCGGATATTATTTTAAAGCGCACTCTACCTATTTGTTTTCCAACACATTCTGTCGCAACAACAACTAAACTTTTATCTTCTGCGCCTCTTCCTTGTTTTCCTGTTCCAATTTCTTCACCGCCTATATATGTTTCGTCCACTTCAACAATACCTGATAACTTTTCTCTGCCTTCCTTCACCATGGTTCTACGAAGCTTATGCAACCATGTCCAGGCAGTTTCATACGAACCAAATCCCATAAAATCTTTAAGATTATAAGCGCTTGCCCCAGTTTTTTGAGCGACTACCCACCACATTATATGAAACCATAGTAATAATGGCTTTTTGGTTTCCTGAAATATCGTTCCACTTGTTATTGAAAATTCTTTCTCGCATTCAGAACAATGAATTTTATGTTTGGCTGTAAGCCAATATTTCCTTGATAGGCAATTTGAACAAACATAACCTCCCGGCCATCTCGTATCTATTAGATAATGCCAACAAGCAGTCTCATTCGAAAATTGAGCAAGGAATTCCTGAAAATCCTTTGGGTATTTTTCCTCTATTTCCATGCATCAAATTTAATAAAATCTCACTTGCTTATTGTGGATAAGCAGTATACTAAATATAATGATCAGGTAATTTAATTAGTGATGTTTATGCGATTCATTAAAAAATAGTCTTTACTTTTGCAATGGCACAAAAAATCAAGAAGCTGTCGAAAACAGGCCAGTTCCCAGGATTGCCAGGATTGTAAGCACATATATTAATACGACCATAATGAGAAAAACGTTAAAATTACTTGTTGATAAAAGAGTTATGATCCTGGCAGTGCTGGGTATAGGCCTTTATATTGCTATTTCCTACTTTCATATTTCGCTTTGGTTTGTGCTTCTTGCAGGAACATTGCTCGGTGTGGTATTCGGGAAGGTGTTTTGCCGCTGGGTATGCCCGATGGGGCTAATCATGGAGCTCATGATGAGTATGAGCCCCGACGGCAAGATTCGCCAGATGTATCAATATCATAAAGTTGGATGTCCCATTGCATGGATTTCCGGATGGTTAAACCGGTTCTCCTTCTTTAAAATCAAACTGGACTCTGAAAGCTGTATGAATTGCGGGATTTGCGATAAAAAATGCTATATTGTTTCCATGGAACCCTCTAAATTCAGTCTTTACAAACCAGCCATGGAAAAACCTGGCATAAGCTATACCTGCTCAAAATGCCTCGAGTGTGTAGCAGCTTGTCCAAATGGCAGTTTAACCTATAAAATTTAAAACAATGAAAGGTAACTTTGATTCAATAATCAACGACACCCGCCCCGTTATAGTTGATTTTCATGCCTTGTGGTGCGGTCCGTGCAAGGTACAGTCTCCTATTCTATCAGAAATAGCATCCGAATTCGGGGAACGTGTCAGGGTAATTAAAATTGACTGCTTATCCCTTTCGGTCAAGTTGGTTTGATTAAGTCGTTAAATGGCAC
>DYQT01000397.1 GCA_020719165.1 Draconibacterium orientale
CGGACCGCTTAAAACAACAAAAAATGCCTGTAATCGTTTGATTTACAGGCATTTTCATTTTAGGTAAAATGATGGGTACAACATAGGTACAACATTTGAAAAATGGGGTTTTTAACCCCTGTTATACCTGGAAATCCTACTTCACATTCTTTGCTAGATCAGCTCCGGCTTTAAATCTGATCACTTTCTTTTTCGGGATAGATCCATCAGCTTTCGGATTTGAAGTCGTGTAATCGGTTGTATTGAAGTATGCTGCAACCATATCACCAACCCATTCAACTGGTGCAACAACGCTGGCTGCACTTTCAGACCTCAAAGCAACATTTGGGAAGTTCACTGCTTTGTTCTTGATACAGTTAACCAGGATAATTGAAACCGGTTCATCAAGTTCAGCCTGATTGGTTGTGTTAGGTTCCCAGAGAAAACTAACTACCTGGTCATCTTCACAGGTCAACTCAACGTTGCGGACATTGCTGCCTTCGTTGTCGCAAAACTGAACTTTAGTGTAATCGATTTCGTTGGTGCCTTCAACAAAAATGTTCTTAGAATTAATACTAACAATCTTGTTGAACGGAGACATGTTTTTGAGCGTATTGGAATACGCATCATTAACAATTGGGAGTACCTGTCGGATCAGGTCAACAGTCTGAGCAAATTTGCTCCGCTGCATAACCTGGCCTTCGGTTCGTGGATTAGAAACCTGCATAGGGCGGGTTCTCATGGTGTTTTGCTCGTAGTGTTTCGAGAAAACCGCAGTTCCGAATTTCTTTCGGGTCCTGCCGGTGATGGGATTCTGGACGATTGCCATTTTTGTGTGTATTAGGGTAAATAAATCTTCAAAAAAGAGGCCTTGATACGGACTTGGTATGGATTTGGTATGGGTCGATAGCATGCCTTAATTCTCTACAAAGATACTGCAGACTATACTAAAAAATATCATATATAGCACATATACAGAGTGTTATGTATAATTATGAAGCTATTTGCATTGTGTTGCTATTTTAATTCATCAAATTGATTCGAAATTCAATTGAGTTAGCACAAAAAAGCCCGGGAATAACCGGGCTGGATGATAGAAATTCCGAAAATTAACAGGCGAATGGATTGCCGATTCCCTGGTAAACGGCTTCATCAGCTGCAGATGAGAGGAATTGCCGGTACTCGGATTCGCCACAGGTTAGGCAATAGAGCTTGCCATCGGATGGCCAATAATAGGCGGGGGTGCCTTTTTTGAGGGTGGCTGCACATTCTGCACATTTGCCGGTATACCTGACGGTAAGGGGGCGGGGATCGTTAAAGTACTTTTTCATGATTTTGGGGTTTTAGGTGGTTAGTTATGCGCTTGTATCCAGGAGGATGCATAAGAGCAGAATTTCTCGGTGTTGGATTCGTCGAGTGAGGCGAAGAATTTGAGGATGGCATTTGCTGAGGCATATCCTTCGGATTTGCAGAAGCCAATAAACTTGGCTTTCAGGTGATCGGCCAGGAGTGGGCTGTCGGACCATATCTCTTCGATAAAATTTGAGGGGATGTTGTAAACGAACCGGAAGGTTCTGTTGATAATTTCGGACTGTGTCATGTGTTTAAAAATTAGGGTTCCCGAGTGATTAGGCCCGGGAACCTGATTAATTAAAGTGATATTGCAAGATCAAAAAGCCTGGCACATTCAGTGCACCCGACTTCCTTGACTTTATTAATGCGCACCCAGTTTGTACTGAGCATAGGGCGTCCGCACATTGTTGTTGGCATTCCGCCATGAGACAAATGAGCGGTGTTTGACCAAACATCACCT
>DYQT01000140.1 GCA_020719165.1 Draconibacterium orientale
TGCTCGGCAATGCCAACATCGAAGGTACGGTCGGGCATTTTAGCCATCATCAGGGTAAGCGAACAGCCGGTCGACATGGCCGGCGTTACCCCGACAATTTTCGGGTTTGCCTCAGCAAGTTCAATGATGGTGCGTCCGAAAACAACCTGATATTTTGGCGCAAGTCCGTGACATTTGTCCTCTTTGATGGTTCCGGTTTTCTTGTCAAATACCCCGGGAGCATGGTAAACCGTTTGATCTTTCTCGGCTTTTTCGAATCCTTTGCCCTTCACCGTATGTATGTGCAGTAATTTCGGACCCTTGATGTCGTTCATATCTGAAAGCAACTTCACCATTCTGATCACATCATTTCCATCAACGGGACCGAAATACCTGAAATTAAATGCTTCGAAAAGATTGCCACTCCTGAGCAACGTCGTTTTTACGGCATTGCCCAACTGTTTGATGATAGCTCTTGAATTTTCGCCATATTTCGTTCCACCGCCGAGGGCCAGCCAAATTTTATCGCGAACCTTATTATAGGTTCTTGAGGTTACGATATCGGCCAGGTAATCTTTCATCGCACCTACATTTTTATCAATGGCGATCTGGTTGTCATTGAGGATTACCATGAGGTTTGCGTTTGAAACCCCGGCGTTGTTGAGCGCTTCCATGGCCATTCCCCCGGTCATCGCACCATCGCCGATAATGGCTACATGGTGCCTTTCGGACTGGTTACTCAGTTTTGCAGCAACCGCCATTCCCAGTGCGGCAGAAATGGAGGTAGATGAATGGCCAACGCCAAAAGCATCATATTCACTTTCCGACATTTTCGGAAACCCGCTGATACCCTGATATGTGCGGATTGTTTCAAACCGGTCTTTTCTCCCGGTCAGAATCTTATGTGCATATGCCTGATGCCCTACATCCCAAATGATTTTGTCGAAAGGCGCTACATACACATAATGGAGCGCAACAGCAAGTTCAACAGCACCAAGGCTGGCACCAAGATGACCCGGATTGACAGACATCACCTCAATGATAAACTGCCTGATCTCCTCACATAAGGCAGGGAGCTCATCCAGTTTAATCTTTTTCAGATCGGATGGAGCGTTGATTTTTGTTAACAGAGGTCCTGTTACCGGGGTCATCTTCAGTGTTTTATAGTAAGCCTAGTTCCAGCAAAGCTGACTCCGAAAGCATATCCTTATCCCAGGGCGGTTCAAAAGTAAGTTCAACTTTCACGGCACCAACGCCATCAACCAGGCTGACGGCTTCCTGAACCTGCATCGGCATATCTTCCGCAACCGGACAGTTGGGTGAAGTGAGGGTCATCAGGATGTTGACATCCCCCGATTGCTCATTGATATTCAGATTGTAAATTAAACCCAGGTCATATATGTTGACCGGGATTTCAGGATCAAAAACCGACCTGAGCGCCGCGATGATTTTGGCTTCAAATGGGCTATGGTGAATTTGATTGCTGGATTCCACGAATTTTTTTTGCAAAGATAAGGTTATTCTTGTACAGAGAATTAATACGAACAATTCTCTGTGCAAGAAAATCCGCCGGGCATTCACGGCAATTATGATCAATATTCAGGCAGGATTACCTGATGATTTGGCCCACACAACGGCAGGCCCATTGCTAATTATTTACAATCGGGCTGTTTACATCGCAAACCGGCGGACAAGGGCTCATTTTCTGGCCTTGTGTTTGAAAAATGGTGTTCTTTACGGCATCTTTTCCCAAATTGTCAACTCCGACAACTATTCCGATGTTCATGGAATTGTTGTCTTTCCCCATATAAATCCTGAAACCTGAAAGTTCCGGATTTTCCCGCGCAATGCTGTTCATGGCTTCCAGCTGCACTTTGTCGATGGTGAAGCCTTTGATTACCTGGTTAAAAGGAGCAGCTGTGACGATATAATTGTTAAAAAAAACATGCGCTGCAGTTGCATTGATGGGTGTGATTCCTGCATTGGGAGCTGGCGAAACCGGTCCATTGGTGAAGGAAAAAAAACCGAGGATCGAAATACCGAAAACCAAGCCGGTAAAAAAAGCTGTTAGAGGGAAAAAATATTTATTTGTTTTCATATACCTGCTATTTAGATTCATATTAAATAAATGATTAATTTTGCTCAAAGATAATACATTATAACATTTTATACATATTTTATTTTTAAATATGAATCAAACATCCTCCACTCCTCCCCGCCCATGGAAAAAGGTACTTTAAAAATCATCATTTCATTCCTGGTTTTGCAGATTTTTCTCCCGTCGGGGTTGTTCAGTCAGATTGAACCCGCAGCCCATATCCGCAAAATGGTAACAGAAGTTAACAAAGCGGAAAACGACAGCCTTAAAATTGAAAGATTATCGCGCCTCGCATTTTTTTATCTCGACTACCTGGGAGATTACAAATCGGCAGACAGTATCGCTGAGGTTGCCATTCAGATTGCCAGGCAAAGTCGCCGGCCGGAATTACTTTTCCTTGCTTATAACAAGTATGCCGAATCGTGCAACCTTTATGAGAACTACCAGAAAGCGCGGGAGTATGTCATCAAAGCTGAGCAGATTTCATTTGACCGGAAAAATTCTGAAAATGTTTTCAGCAATTATAAAAATATTATTGCGGTATATTTATCAGGCTACGAGTTTGACAAAGCGCTTGAATATGGCTACAAATTACTGTCTGTCGCCGGAACATCAGAGAACATTGAATTGAAGGCTGAAAGCTACCTTGAAATCGGGCAATGTCTGGAAGGCAAAAACCAGCGGATTGAAGCATTCAGAAATTATCTCAATGCCACTACCCTGGCAGATAAAATTCACAGCACGAGCTTGTTGATCGAATGCTATTCCCGGTTATCACACTTTTACAATAACAATAAATTGTCAAGCAAGGCGACGCATTATAAATTGTTGCAGCAAAATTTAATCCGGAACGCCAAGGAGGTTGATTCGGTTGCACTTGTGTGGACCGATTATGATCTTCAAGTGATTGACCTCAATTCAAACAACAACAAGTTGAATGAGGGCGACATGGAAAAAATTCTAAAATTTGCGGTGCGACACCGGCACAACAGGATGCTGAATTACGAAATTGCAATCATACGCTCCCATTGCATTGAAGCGAATAAATTCGTTTTGCTCCGCGACCTCTATGGTAAAAAATTCCCTGGTGAACTGGATAAGCTCGCCAGCGAGAACCCTGCATTGTACTTCAGACTAAGAGCCTTTTTTAGCGAAGAAGAGAAAATGCCGGATTCAGCTTTCTACTATTTTAACCAGGCTGAAAAGAAATTGAAGGCAGAATCAAACATCATCCTGCAATCAAGTTTTTATATCAGATTCGGGCAGTTTCTGATGCGGCATGGCTATAAAAAACAGGCAGTTGAAAAATTTTTAAAATCACTCGAACTTGCCAAAACCGCCTTTTATATCGATTACATGCTGGTTGCAACCAAACAACTTGAAGCCATTTATGCCGGTGAAGGAGATTATAAAAATGCATTTCAATATTCCGTGCTGAACAAGGTTCTGAACGACAGCATAAACAATATGTCAAAAAAGGATCAAATGCTGATTATGGAAATCGATCACGAAACCCGTCAGAGAGATCTTGCAGCCGAAAAGGAAAAACAGTCCACCTCCAGAAGATACTCTTTGCAATACACCGCCATGATCATTGGGATACTGACCATCTTTGTGATCCTGATCATGCTCGGGAGTTTAAAGGTTCCGGAATGGATCATCAGAACACTTGGCTTCTTTTCCTTTATTTTTCTCTTTGAATTTATCATCTTACTTGCCGATCATCAAATCCATGAGTTCACACACGGGGAGCCATGGAAGATCATGCTCATAAAAATCTTTCTGATAGCCATCCTGTTGCCGCTCCACCATTGGATTGAAAAAAAAGTAATCAACTACCTGCTGAGCCACAAACTGATTGACATGTCGAAATTATCGACGCTCAGAAGTTTAAAAGGATATTACAAAAAGTGGACAGATCGCCAGCATTCCTAATTCTTCATCTTAAAAACCATGGCATACAACTTCATCTGTTTGATCATCGACGACAGTCCGTTGCTGCGTGTGGGTGAAAGGTGTTCCTTAAGCCCTACCTGGTCAACAAATTCAAGCTTTGCCTCAATTATGTCGTTTGGCGTTTGATTTGATAACACCCTGATCAGCAGATTCACGATGCCTTTGGTGATGATGGCATCACTGTCGCCGGTAAAAATCACTTTACCCTCCTTCAAGGATGCATGAAGCCACACTTTCGACTGGCAACCTGTGATCAGAAATTGATCGGTTTTAAACTGTTCTTCGATTACCGGCAGCGATTTTCCAAGTTCTATCAGATAATTGTACTTATCCATCCAGTCGTCGAACATGGAGAACTCACTGACAATTTGGGATTCGATTTCGGAGATGGTCATGGGAAGTGCGTTTTGACAGCAAAGGTAGGGAAAAAGGTGAACGGGTTCACCCGCTCACTTGAACTTCACTGTTGTTAAAAAATCATAAATTTTAGTACCTTGTATTGCATAGTACTAAAATATCTATTATATTTGCCGCATGAATACAGAAAATCAAAATGCCCAGATGCGTAAAGGAGTTCTTGAACTCTGCGTTCTGGCAATCATCGCGGATCAGGATGCCTATGCTTCCGACATCACTGCCAGGTTAAAGGAAGCCCGACTTATAGTGGTCGAAGGAACTTTATACCCCTTGCTGACAAGGTTGAAAAACGATGGCCACACAGTTTACCGCTGGGAGGAATCCAAAACAGGCCCTCCTCGTAAATACCATCAAATTACCGAGATGGGAAAAAGTACGTTATCTCAGCTAAAAGCTGACTGGATCGATCTGATCGGGTCGGTGGAAAAAATTATCTGAAATTTAAACAATCTCTTATTTTCAATATATAATTCCATGAAAAAAACATTGACAATTAACCTGGGCGGGATGGTGTTCCATATTGACGAGGACGCCTACCAGTTGCTGAACCAATATCTCGAAAGTCTGAAGAAACATTTTGGCAAACAGGAGGGTTCTCTTGATATTCTGAATGACATAGAATCGCGGATCGCAGAAATTCTGGGCGATAAACGATCGGAAACCAACCAGGTGATTACCCTCGAAGATGTGCATGAGGTAATTGCCATCATGGGTCAGCCGGTGGAGATCGACCAGGAGGAAAACGGGCAAAACCATCGTGAACCGGATAGTGGTGAAAAGGGAGATAAACGATTTTTCAGAAATCCCGAAGAAAAAATTGTCGCCGGCGTTTGCTCAGGCATTGCGGCCTATTTTCACCTCGACCCGGTGTGGATAAGACTATTATTCATACTCTTTATTGCCGCGGGCGGTTCAGGGTTTCTGATTTACCTGGTACTTTGGTTTGTGATCCCTGAAGCTCAAACTACCACCGATAAACTTACCATGCGCGGTAAAAGGATCAATGTGTCAAGCATTGAAAAATCGATGCGCGAAGAGGTTTCGGAACTTGGCGGGCGTATCGGCCACATGGCCACCGAGTCGGCAGCAACGATCAAACGCGCCGGAAAGGGGTCGGCCTCTTTTTTTGAAGTGATTGGCAAAGGACTGGCCGAAGTTTTTACTTTTATCGGGAAAGGACTGGTCATACTTACCGGAATTATTCTGATACTGATTGGATTGGGGATGCTCATTGTCCTGCTGGCCTATACCCTTGGATGGTCAGGAGGTTTGAACCCGGATAATGAGTTTACCATGCTCTCCTTTCCTGCTCTTGCGAAAATTCTTGTAGGTTGCAACATGCCGGTGATTAACCTGCAGATAATCATCCTGATGGCGCTGGGCATCCCATTTTTTATGCTGTTCTATAACGGACTGCGGATGGTGTTTCGATTTGACCGTATCAGGTATCTGGGCCTCACCCTGTTCAACATATGGATCGTTGGTCTGTTTTTCGTGGTCTGGTCTGGTTTGAGAATCTACAATTTATACAAATACCAGGAGCAAAAGCAAATCGAGATAGCCCTGGAGCATCCTGGTTGCGACACCCTGTTTGTATCTCTGTTTCCCGATGATCCCGGCATGAAATATCTTCGCTATGAACAATACGACCTTCTGGGTGACTGGAAAACTATCGTTACCGAAGAAAAAGAACTTTTCATCCTGCCAAAAATCAGGATTGAACAAGCCGACGACAGCCTCTTTTCTATTTCACAAGTCACCATGGCCCGGGGAAAATCGCGTGTTGAGGCACATCAACACCTCACAGGACTGCGGTTCCAGTCGGCGACTGCCGGGTCAACCCTGAAAATCAGCCCCTTTGTGCGGCTTCCCAGGCAGGAATGCTGGCGTGGACAGATCGTGGATCTGATCATACGGGTACCAAAGGGGAAGTTTGTCCATTTTGACCCCGAGTTCAAAGACCTGAGACCTTACTGGTATTATATGATGAATACCTCAGATGAGTCAACTTTTCTCATGACTGAAAACGGTCTCGAAGTAAATCCGGGAGCCGACTATATAAAAGCCAAGGGAGATACCATTTCCACGGTCACTATCAGAAAATAATCAGTATAAAGGCTTGCCGGCGCATTAGGTCAGCATCTCCCTGGCTTTCAATATGGCAGAAACCAGTTGATCAATCTCTTCCGTGGTGTTGTAGAAAGCAAAGGATGCGCGCACGGTTCCGGGAATCTTCAGAAAATCAATGAGCGGCATGGCACAATGGTGCCCGGTTCTGACAGCAATGCCCATCTTGTCGATGATCATTCCGGCATCATAGGAATGTATATCGCCAATGAGGAATGATATCAGGCTGGCTTTATGCCTGGCGGTACCATAAAACCTGACACCTTCAATTGCTGATAATTTTTCGGTTGCATATCTTAACAGGTGATCCTCATAGGCGGCAATGTTTTCCATTCCAAGATCCTGTAAATAGGCAACGGCCGCACGCAGCCCTGCAACTCCTTCCACGTTCGGGGTTCCGGCCTCAAATTTAAACGGGAGTTCGTTAAAGGTGGTATGGTCGAGATACACATCCTTGATCATCTCGCCTCCGAGCTGATAGGGGGGCAATTCTTCAAGGTATTTCTCTTTCCCGTATAGCACTCCCGTTCCCATGGGGGCATAAAGTTTATGACCTGAGAAGCAATAGAAGTCGCAGTCAAGTTCCTGAACATCCACCGAAAGATGCGATACACCCTGCGCGCCATCCAGCAAAACCGGGATATCGTGCTGATGTGCCAGTGCAATGATCTCCCTAACCGGATTTACAGTTCCCAGAACATTCGAAACATGGGTAAGTGCGATAAGCTTCGTTTTTTTGCTTATTAAGCCCTTTAATTCATCCATATCCAGCTCCCCTTTTGCATTGATGCCGGCCACGCGCAGAAGAGCCCTGCGCTCCAAACACATCTGCTGCCAGGGAACAAAGTTGGAATGGTGTTCCATGATGGTGGTGATAACCTCATCACCGGGCTGAATATACCGTTTTCCAAAAGTGGATGCAACCAGGTTCAGTGATTCAGTAGCGCCTTTTGTAAAAATGATCTCATGGGTGCTTTTTGCATTGATGAATTGCCTGATCTCTTTGCGTGCTTCTTCATAAGCCTCAGTGGCCTTCACACTCAGATAATGCACCCCGCGGTGGATATTGCAGTTGTCGTGCTCGTAATAATGGCGAATGGCATCGATGACCTGGCGGGGTTTCTGGGTAGAAGCCGCATTGTCGAAATAGATAAGAGGACGTTTGTAAATCTGTTGCTGAAGAATCGGGAAATCAGCTCGTATCTGCTCAATGTTTAGGTTCATGCATGAAGTTTTGCTACAAAGGTACGACTTCTCACCCTATGCTAAAGCATAGGGCTGGTACCACTCTGTACAGGTTGAAAAAAAGTCGTAGCTTTATCGCAAAATAAACCCTCCTAAAAACTGCCCGGAAATGAAAAAACTGTTTATGATGCTATTTGGAATAGCATGTCTGATGCAACTGGCTGTCGGCCAGCAAAAAGCAGAATTGAAAATTGAATTCGAGAAATACACCCTTCCCAACGGACTTGATGTGATTCTGCACATCGACCGTTCCGATCCGATCGTTGCACTCGCTATCCGCTACCATGTGGGTTCAAACCGCGAAGTGACAGGTCGTACTGGTTTTGCCCATCTTTTTGAGCACATGATGTTCCAGCGGTCGGAGAACGTTCCCGAGGATCAGTTTTTCAAAATCATCCAGAATGCAGGCGGAACCTTAAACGGCGGAACCAGCAATGATGCAACGACATATTATGAAATCGTTCCGAAAAACGCACTGGAAAAAATCCTTTGGATGGAGTCAGACCGCATGGGGTACATGATCAACACCGTTACCGAAAAGGCTTTCAATATCCAGCAAAATGTGGTTCAGAACGAGAAAAGGCAAATCATACGACAACCAACCGTATGGATTTACCAGTTGGGTAATCGCCACGAACCTTTATCCCAAGGGGCACCCATACAGCTGGACCGTGATCGGCGAAATGGATGACCTTACCAATGCAACCGTTCCCGATGTGAAGGCCTTTCACAACACCTACTATGTTCCGAACAATGCCACGCTGGTACTGTCCGGCGATTTTGACATAAAAACTGCTAAGAAGCTGATAGAAAAGTACTTTGGAGAGATCAAGCGTGGTAACGATGTGGCTGATCCGAAACCCATTCCGGTTAAACTGGATAAAACCAAAAAGATATACCACGAAGACAATTTTGCAAAAACCTCCCAAATCAGGATGATTTGGCCAACTGTTGAAGCA
>DYQT01000398.1 GCA_020719165.1 Draconibacterium orientale
CCATGGTAGTCTCAGCTCACCCATTGGCATCAAAGGTTGGAGTGGATATCATGAAAAAAGGAGGAACTGCCGTTGACGCAGCCATTGCGGTGCACTTTGCCCTTGCTGTTGTTCTTCCAGCCGCCGGTAATATAGGAGGCGGTGGATTTGTAGTCTATCGGAATAAGGATGGTGAATTTTTTACGCTTGATTATCGGGAAAAAGCGCCATTTTTGGCTGCGGAAAAAATGTATCTGGATTCATCAGGACAAGTCGTGCCAACAGCAAGTCTATATGGGTCGCTGGCATCCGGTGTCCCCGGTTCAGTAGATGGCATGGTGAAACTGCATGAACGCTTCGGCCATCTCTCCTGGAAAGAATTATTAGAACCAGCCATCCAACTCGCCCAAAACGGTTTTGAACTAACAGAAAAAGAAGCCAACGGGCTGAATAGCATTCAGGATAAGCTCAGAGAATTAAATACTGTCCTCCCGGAAAACCTGTTGAAGGATCGCTGGGAAAAAGGCGATTCAGTTTACTATGCTGACCTTGCAAATACCCTGGAACGAATAGCCCTGAGCGGTTGCGCGGGTTTTTATGAAGGCGAAACAGCCAGGCTTATTGTGGAAGAAATGCAGCGAGGCTTTGGGTTGATTGCCTACGAAGACCTGAAAAACTATACTGCCATCTGGCGTGATCCTATTCAGTTTTCATATCGAAATTATACCATTACAACCATGGGGCCGCCATCGAGTGGCGGAATTACCCTGGCGGAATTAATGAATATGTCAGGCAACTTTCCTTTGCGTCGTTGGGGAATCAGCAGTATGAAAACCGTTCATGCTGTGGCTGAAATGGAAAAATTGGTTTTTGCCGACCGGGCAGAATATTTGGGCGATCCCGATTTCGTAGACATACCAACCGACAAGCTTGTTTCGCAGTCATACGCAAAAGAAAGAGCCGCCAGCATCGGT
The DNA here is from genome assembly GCA_020719165.1 of Draconibacterium orientale. GTDB lineage: Bacteria > Bacteroidota > Bacteroidia > Bacteroidales > FEN-979 > CAIVAT01. Next base: position 954 of record DYQT01000398.1, read on the forward strand.
AGTAAACGCGCCAAAAAAGCAGATGAAATCCATGCAGGACAATTTATTCCCGAACATGAACAGACAACGCATTTTTCTATTGTCGATCAATACGGAAACGCCGTGAGTTGTACCACAACCCTCAATGGCGGCTATGGCAATATGGTAGTGGTCGGCGGCGCTGGCTTTTTTATGAATAACCAAATGGATGACTTCTCCGTGAACCCCGGCTCGCCAAATATGTACGGCCTGGTGGGAGGTATTGCAAACGCCATAGAACCCGGCAAGCGCATGCTGAGCAGTATGACACCGACGATCGTAGAAAAAAATGGTCAGTTATTCATGGTGGCCGGCACGCCCGGAGGATCCACCATTATTACGACGGTATTCCAAACGATTATGAATGTCATTGATTTCGGAATGAATATGCAGGACGCCGTGGATTTCAAGCGGTTTCACCATCAATGGAAACCTGACATCCTATTTTATGAAACCGGCCGATTTGATTCCCTGGAAATCCATCATCTGAACAAACTGGGACATAAGCTTCAGGAGCGATCCACAATAGGTCGGGTCGATGCCATACTTGTTCGGGAAGACGGTCAACTTGAAGGCGCTGCTGACGGACGGGGTGATGATACCGCTATGGGCTTTTGATATATTTTAAAGTCTTTTTTTAGTACTGGATGCAGAAACCGTATTGATTGTTGTAGTTAACCCGAAAGTATACTCCAAATGTTAGCTGGAGTATAAGCTGCAACTCAGTTCATAGATGGCCTTGTGCTCCCGGTACTAGGCTAGTTTTTTTGTACAGGTTAAAAGTAGAGAACTTTTAACTTAG
>DYQT01000141.1 GCA_020719165.1 Draconibacterium orientale
CCTTTCTTGGTTTTTAGATAATTGGCCAATTTAGCTGAAAAGGTTGTCTTTCCCGAACCTTGCAATCCTGCCACAAGAATAATCGCCGGGTCGCCTTTAATATTCAGCTCTGATTTCTGCCCACCCATGAGATTGGTGAGTTCGTCATGAACAATTTTCACCATTAACTGTCCCGGGGATACCGCTGTTAACACATTCTGCCCAAGTGCAAGTTCTTTGACCTGGTCGGTAAACTGTTTAGCGATTTTGAAGCTCACATCGGCATCGAGCAAGGCTTTTCTGACATCTTTGAGTGTTTCGGCAATATTAATCTCTGTAATATGGCCATGGCCTTTCAGAACTTTAAATGCCCTGTCTAATTTATCACTTAATCCTTCAAACATTGTGTTGTTACTTTAATGATACAACTTGTTATATATGGTAAACGGGTAAACAGGTAAACGGGTTGAAAACATCTGTTTGGATTATCTGCTTTAACTGTTTGTTTGCAAAATTAACAATTTAAATCGACTCTGAATAGGTGAAAAGTCTCACTCAGGATTTTTGAATAAGCAGGCGATCATCGATCTTTATCTCCATTTTTCAATCTTTTTTTTCACAAATTTACTCATGACAATGAAAAACATTGTAAGTTTGTATAAATATTCAAAAACAAAAAATTTTAAATTATGAAGAAAACTCTACTATCAATTATTGCCCTCGTGGCATTATCGTTGGGTGTATCTGCCCAATGGATTGAACAAGCAACCGGTTTTGCAGCGCCAAGCCGCGGTATCAGATGTGTTTATGCAGTAAATGATCAGGTTGTATGGGCAACCGCTTATGATGGCAGTGGTGGTGGTGCCGCATGTCAGGATGTTACCGTTACGACAAATGGTGGCAACACATGGACTCCCAGAACCATTGCCGGTGTTAGCAACCTGGATATTGCAAACGTCGTAGCCTATGATGCAGACAAGGCATGGGTAGCCATGTATCCACCCGCTGCAACCGCTACCGGACAGGGTATCTACAAAACCATCGATGGTGGCGCAACATGGACCCGCCAGCCAACTGCAACCTTCAGCAACGGTTCATCATTTGTAAATGTTGTTTATTTCTGGGATCAAAACCTTGGCTATTGCATGGGTGACCCTATTAATGGTGAATTTGAAATTTACACCACGGATGATGGTGGTACAACATGGACTTTGGTTCCGGGATCTGATATTCCTAACCCCCTTTCAGGCGAATACGGAACAGTTGGATATTATTCAGCGATTGGTGACACAACCTGGTTTGGAACCACCAAAGGACGCGTTTTTAAATCTGTAGATAACGGACATACATGGACAATGTCTGCCATTACCGGCTGGGGTGCTAAGAGTGCACAACCTTTTTCCCGCAACAGCATGAATACTATTTGTGGAGACAGAAGCGCTGCATCAACAGGTGCAATGGTCAGAACCACAGATGGTGGCACAACCTGGGCCCCGATTGTTACTACCGGTCAGGTTTTCACCAACGACATGTGTTATATTCCCGGAACTCCAAGCACCTGGATTACCACAGGCGCTGCAACGGGTATGACTGGCGTTACCTATTCATTTAATGATGCCGTTGCATGGAATGACATGGCAGCTACCATTGGTACGCAATTTCTTGGCACCGATTGGGTAAACGATTCAACCGGCTGGGCTGGTGGATTCAATGCTGACGCTACTTCAGGTGGTATGTTTAAATTCGTAGGTTCTTTAAGACAATGCGATTTCACTTCCGACTTAACAGCAGTTGCGATGGGTGGTACCGTAAAATATAACATCACCGAAGGCGCTCACGCTACCTCAACTGTAAGCTGGGCTTTCCAGGGCGGAACTCCGGCATCATCAACAAACAGGCATCCATCAGTTGTTTACAATACCTCAGGCACCTTCAATGTTACTTTGACAGTAACCAACTCATGGGGTGTAACCACCAAAGTTAAAACTGGTTTGATCTATGTTGGCGGCGTTGGCATCAATGAACATTCAACTGCAACTGTATCCGTGTTCCCGAATCCGGTAAAGGATGTTCTTAACATTCAAGGTTCTGCAAATATTGAAGAGGTAACGGTCATGAACATGGTTGGCCAGAATGTATTGACTTTAAAAGTTAACAATTCAAATACAACTATCAACACATCTGATATGAAATCAGGGGTTTACAACCTCAGGATTAAAATGGCAGATGGATTTATCAACAAGAAAATTGTTGTGAAATAATCGACCTCCGATCACATTGAAAACGGCTGCTTCATTTTATATGAAGCAGCCGTTTTTCATTTTGGATCGCTGGTAGAAAGCGTTTTCCGCAACCACAAAAAACCGATGATTCCTGCAATGGCCGATGCGATTAAAACTGCAATTTTCGAATCATTGATCAGGGTTTCCTGGTCATATGCCAGAAGTGTTATAAAAATTGACATGGTAAATCCGATTCCGCCTAAAAATCCTGCACCAATAATATGCTTCCAATTGAGTTCTGACGGTAGTGCACAAAACCCCAAGGCTACTCCTGCCATTGAAAACAACAGGATGCCAAGAGGTTTTCCAACAATAAGCCCGACAAAAATCCCGACACTGCCCAACTCAGCTAAACCATGATACCAGTCGCTGCCAAGAGTAATACCTGTATTGGCCAGAGCAAAAAGTGGCAGGATGAAAAAAGCTACCGGGTTGTGTAAAAAATGTTGAAGTCTGTAAGAAGGAGATTTTTCACCCCCATCACCAAATGGAATGGCAAATGCCAGTAATACCCCTGTAATAGTCGCATGAATTCCAGAGTTTAGCATGAAATACCATAAAAATACACCCCCGATCAAATAGGGTAAAAGCATATGGATTTTTAAACGATTAAAAACCAGGAGTAACCCAAATATCCCCAATGCAATAAAGAGATTCGACCATACCAACGTTGAGGTGTAAAAAAAAGCGATAACCAGAATGGCGCCGAGGTCGTCGATGATGGCAAGCGCCATCAGGAATATTTTCAGGGAAGCCGGCACCCTGTTCCCCAACAATGACAGAATTCCCACAGCAAAGGCGATATCAGTGGCCATGGGAATACCGGCCCCGGCCTGAGATGACAAATTCATGTTGAGCGCCAAATATAAACTTGCAGGCATCAACATCCCTCCCACTGCCGCCATGATTGGCAAGGTGGCATTTCTGAAATCAGACAATTCGCCCACATAAACTTCCCGTTCCAGCTCCAAACCGATAAGCAGAAAAAAGATCGACATTAATCCATCGTTAATCCAATGCTGCAGGCTGTGTCCTCCAAACTGATGGCCCCAAAAGGTAAGGTATTGTGTACCCAAAAATGAGTTCGCGGCAATTAAAGAAAAACCGGTACAGATGAGGAGGATTAGTCCACCTGCTTTTTCGCTGTTAAAAAAAGCAATAAACGAACGGGTTAAATTTATCTGCATGAATGAAGCATTCGTGTTGAATTTCGTGGAAAGTGCCTATTGTAATCCCCGACGTTTCAGCAGGGGGTTAATCGAAGGCTCCATACCTCTGAATTTACGGTATTGAATCATGCCATCATCATCGCCACATTCGGCAAGACAATGCTTTCTGAATTTGGCCGCAAGATCCTTGTTAAAGATGTCGCCCGACGATTTAAATGCATTGAATGCATCGGCGTCTAAAACAGCCGCCCAAATGTAAACATAGTAGCCGGCAGCGTATCCTCCACCAAAAATATGAGCAAAATAAGTGGTTCTGTAACGTGGAATTATCTCTGAAATCAACCCAATTTTGTTCATGGCATCGGTTTCAAATTTCACTACATCCACCTCCTCAGGCTTGGTCATCTCATGGTAATCCATATCAAGAATGGCTGCTGCCAAATATTCCACTGTTTCAAATCCCTGGTTAAATAACACACTGTTTTGAATCTTTTGGATCAGGCTGTCAGGAATTACTGCCCCTGTTTTATAATGTTTGGCATATGCTTTCAGCACCGATGGCTCTCCAGCCCAGTTTTCATTGATCTGCGAAGGCAGTTCAACATAGTCCTGAGGAACATTTCCGGCAGTTCTGGTATATTTTCCTGTCGTAAATAATCCATGCAATGCATGGCCAAATTCATGAAAGAGGGTGGTTGTTTCATCCCAACTCAGCAGTGAAGGCTCATCTGCGGTAGGCTTTGTAAAGTTACAGGTGATCGAAATAATGGGATCAATCTTTTTTCCGTTGTCCCAGCATGATGCCTGAAAATCGGTACACCAGGCTCCTCCCCGTTTGCCATCGCGGGGATAGTAATCAAGATAGAGTATTCCCAAATGGCGACCATCGGCCTCTTTGACCTCATAAGTTTCAACATCATTTTGAAAAACCGGTAAATCAGTCCGTTTAAGAAAGGTAATTCCATATAACTTATTTGCGACCAAAAACATTCCATCCCGAACATTGGAAAGGCTGAAATAGGGTTTCAATTCACTTTCATCCAGGTTATACTTTTCCTTATGAATGATTTCTGCATAGTACCACCAATCCCAAGGCTGAAGCATAAATTTCCCATCCTCGCGGTCGATAATTTTCTGCATTTCTGCAACTTCCTTCTTAGCGACCGGGAGTGCAGCAACCCACAATTGTGAAAGAAATTGATCAACTTTTGCGGTGGTTTTAGCCATGTTATCATCGACCACATAGGCTCCATAGCTGTCAAAGCCCAGCAATTGAGCCTTGGCAACCCTGAGTTTTACAATTTTGGCAATGGTTTCCTTGTTATCATTCTTGTTACCATTGTTCCCACGCATAAAATAGGCGCGATAAATCATTTCGCGCAGTTCTCTGTTTTTGGCATACTGAAGAAACGGTATCATGCTGGGTTTTGACAAAGTAAATACCCATTTGCCCGGCAAACCTTTCTCCTTCGCCGTTTCTGCAGCACCATCGATTACGCCCTGGGGTAAACCATCGAGGTCCTTTTTATCCGTAATTACCATGGTGAAGTTTTCATTGGTCTCAGCCAGAAGGTTTTCTCCGAAGGTTAAGGCGAGCATCGACAATTCTTCATTTAATTTCCTGAGTTGGTCTTTTTTTTCAGGCGATAAATTTGCCCCCTGCCGCTGAAAATCACGAAAATATTTTTCAACCACGCGCATTTGCTGGGCATCAAGTTTCAACTCCCCGCGCTTATCATAAACTGTCTTTATTTTCAAAAACAACTTATCATTCAATGCGATATCATCGGCGTGTTTCGACATTAGCGGACTAAGTTTGCGTGCAATCAACTGCATTTGCTTGTTGGTTTCTGCCTCATTCAGATTGTAAAAAACTTTGCTCACGCGCGTAAGAAGCTTGCCCGATTTGTCAAAAGAAAGGATGGTATTCGTAAAATCGGGGGCAGCCGGATTATTAACAATGGCTTCAATTTCGGCATCATGTTGTTTAATCCCCTCCAGAAACGCCGGCAGATAGTCGGTAGAATCAATTTTGTCGAACGGAGGTACCTGAAAAGGTGTTTTGTATTCACTAAAAAACGGATTTACCCTCTTTTTCCCGGGATTAAAACCGGCAAGCAGAATCAAGCCCATGGCCAAAATTGCTACAAATTGAATTTTCATTGTCATTTCTATTTAAATTTGAAGGCAAAGTTACCTGAAAGTTTCAAAAAAATGTGAAAACCTGTAACCTTTTTCTCTTATTGCCATCTATTGTGCTGTCAATATCCTTAGAAATGGCCGTTTCGTCGAACCTGGCGGAACAGTTGTCGAATTTAATTCATTGGTTTTAAATTTGTGATCAACTTTGAACTGAATATTTAGCAAATGATTCGTATCAACCAGATCCATAAATCTTATGTAACCGGTCAAAACAGTCTTCATGTTTTAAAGGGAATAAACCTGAAAATCGAGGCCGGGGAGATGATCTCCATTATGGGCGCTTCCGGATCCGGAAAATCGACCCTGTTAAATATCCTTGGCATTCTGGACACATACGACTCCGGGGAGTATCTTCTGGATGGACTAAAAATCAATCGGTTGAGTGAACGAAAAGCGGCACAATTGCGTAATAAAATGCTGGGGTTCGTATTTCAGTCATTCAATCTGGTATCCTTTAAAAATGCCATGGAAAATGTCGCTCTGCCACTCTATTATCAGGATGTTCCACGAAAGAAGCGTAACCTGGTCGCCATGGAATACCTTGACCGCATGGGATTAAAAGAATGGGCACACCACCTTCCCAACGAATTATCGGGCGGCCAAAAACAGCGAGTCGCTATTGCAAGGGCTCTTATTGGAAAACCCAAAGTAATTCTGGCTGATGAACCCACCGGGGCACTTGATTCTACCACCTCTCAGGAGGTTATGGACATATTGCATGAGGTGAATTCCACGGGCATAACGGTTATTATCGTAACCCATGAGCACGACATCGCCTTGAGAACAAATAAGACAATCCGGATTACTGATGGAAATATAAAAGAGATCATTACCAATGTTTGAAATTGATAAATGGCAGGAGATTTACAGTACGATCCGCAAGAACAAATTGCGGACCTTTCTCACCGGGTTTAGTGTTGCCTGGGGAATCTTCATGCTCATCATTCTTTTGGGTTCCGGATCAGGTTTAGAAAACGGGGTAAAAGAACAATTCAAAGGCGGTGCGACCAATGGAGTGTGGATAAGCAGCGGTCAGACAAGCATGAAATACAAAGGATTGAAGACCGGCAGGCAAATTAAATTTACCAATGAAGATTATAAGGCCATCAAGACCACGGTGGATGGATATGACCGGATTTCGGCCAGATTGTTTCTTGGTGGCAGGCTGGTTTCGTATAAAAACGAATACGGATCCTTCTTTTTATCTCCGTGCCACCCCGATTACGGATATATCAAGGAGGTGGACATCATCCAAGGACGATTTCTTAACACGATAGATATCAATGAATACAGAAAGGTAGCGGTAATTGGGGAGAAAGTTAAATCGACTTTATTTAAAGGGGCCGACACCCTCGTTTTGGGGAAATATATCAAAATAAGCGGGGTTATATTTCAAGTTGTAGGTGTTTTCAGAGATTATAGCCGGAATGATGATGAACAAAAGCGGGTGTATATTCCGGTCTCTACCGCCCAACGGGTTTTTAAAGGCGAAAATGTAATTAACCAGATTTCGTTCACTACGGGAAATGCTACTGCCGGGGAGGCCGACCAGATGATCGCAAAGTCAAAAGCCGTGCTTGCAAAAATGCACTCCTTCGATATTGAAGACAACAGGGCTATCAATGTTTGGAATAAAAATGAAGAGGTTCGGAAATTCAAAGCGTTGTTTGGAGGCATCAAACTTTTCATCTGGATTATCGGGATCGGAACAATCATTGCCGGCATTGTCGGGGTAAGCAACATCATGATGATCGTGGTTAAGGAACGTACCAAAGAGATTGGTATCCGGAAGTCACTCGGTGCCACCCCATGGTCAATCGTTGCGCTGATAATGCAGGAAGCCATTGTAATTACCTCTTTTGCCGGATATATCGGACTGGTATTGGGTGTCGGATTACTTGAACTTATTTCAAAAAACATGCCCCCGTCAGAATTCTTCAGGAACCCTGAAGCCAATTTTTCAGTGGCCGTGATGGCAACCATCATGTTGGTTTTTGCAGGTGCCATTGCCGGTTTTTTCCCTGCAATGAAAGCTGCCGGGGTGAATCCGGTAGAGGCCTTGAGGGATGAATGATGAATGACGAATGACGAATGACGAATGACGAATGACAAATGACAAATTCTGCATATCATAAAAATCATGTTTGATCTTGATCGCTGGCAAGAGATTTACCATGTTCTGAGCAAAAACAAACTAAGGACGTTTCTGACGGCTTTTGGGGTTTTCTGGGGCATATTCATGCTTGTAATCATGTTAGGATCAGGCAATGGACTTCAAAATGGAGTAACCCAGAATTTTGGCGACATGGCCACAAACAGTGTTTTTATCTGGACACAACAAACCACCATTCCATACAAAGGTTTTCCAAGAGGAAGGAGATACAATTTCGACAACGAAGATGTGGTTGCCATCCAACACACGATACCTGAAATAAAATACCTTGCCCCTCGCATTCAGGCTGGAGGGTACATGCAAACCAACAATGTGATGCGGGGATTAAAATCAGGGATATTCAACATCATGGGTGATTATCCTGCATACAATAAAATTGATCCTTTGAATTTTACCAGTGGCCGGTTCATAAACGATTTAGACATCAAAGACAAACGAAAAGTAGCGGTTATTGGAAGCCGGGTGGTTGACATCCTGTTTACAAAGGATGAGAAGCCCATTAATCAATACATTCAGATTCAGGGAGTTTACTTCCAGGTAATCGGAGTATTCACCTCAAAAAGAACCGGTGAACAGGCTGATAATGAAAATCACAACATCTATCTTCCATTTACAACCCTGCAGCGGACTTACAATTATGGAAATGCCGTTGGTTTTTTCTCTATCACTTCAATGGATGATATCCCTGTGTCGGTTGTTGAAGAAAAAACAATCAGGTTGCTGAAACAGCGCCATTCAGTTGCCCAGGCTGATGAGGCAGCGGTTGGACATTTCAACCTGAAAAAAGAGTATGACCAGATGCAGGGGTTATTTTTTGGAATTCGTTTGCTGGTATGGATTGTAGGTACCGGCACCCTGCTGGCCGGAGT
>DYQT01000142.1 GCA_020719165.1 Draconibacterium orientale
TACGCAATTCTCAAACGTTTTGGCATCGGGGAAGTCAGATCGTTGGGATTGGACACCAGCAATGTAACCGTTGAAACTGTTCCGCTATATATCGACAAGGAAATACCGGTATTGCTTACCCGCAACGACCTGACCCGACATATTGGATAGATGCCAAATCATTCCCTTTGATAAAATAAGTTACATTTGCACCTGTTTTAATCAGGCTAATCCGTTTCCTTATGCGGGCCACTGTACATAAATCACATACCCAGGCCATTTCAGCCGCCGGGTTATTGATCACTCTCGGGATTATTTACGGAGATATAGGCACCTCCCCGCTTTATGTGATGAAAGCCATCGTTGGAGGTGCCAGTTCGATTACCGAACAATTCATAATGGGTGGACTGTCGTGCATTTTCTGGACATTGACACTCCAAACCACTGTTAAATACATCATTATCACACTTCGTGCCGACAACAACGGGGAAGGAGGCATTTTTTCATTATTTGCCCTCATCAGAAAGAGAGCCAAATGGGCCTATATATTTGCCATTATTGGTGGCAGCACCCTTTTAGCCGACGGGGTTATAACCCCTTCCATCACCATCGTCTCGGCCGTGGAAGGATTGTCTATCATAAATCCGAGAATTCCGGTTATTCCCATCGTCATTATCATCATTACCGGGCTGTTTTTTGTTCAAAAATTCGGAACCAAGGCTGTTGGCGAATCTTTCGGGCCTATCATGTTCATCTGGTTTGCCATGTTGGGTATTCTTGGGTTTTCACAGATTATCAAGAGTCCGATGATACTTAAGGCCATTGATCCCCATTATGCGTATGTTTTTTTGACAAAATATCCACAGGGATTCCTCCTCATGGGTGCTGTATTTCTATGCACCACCGGAGCTGAAGCACTTTATTCTGATTTGGGCCATTGCGGGTTGAAGAACATCCGCATCACATGGGTTTATGTCAAGATTACATTACTACTCAACTATTTTGGTCAGGGTTCATGGATTATTCTTAATTCCGACCGCATTTATGACTGGACCAATCCGTTTTTCGCCATCATGCCGCATTGGTTCCTGCTCATCGGGATTCTTATCTCTACTGCCGCAGCCATCATTGCCAGTCAGGCCCTCATCAGCGGCTCGTATACCCTTATCAGTGAAGCCATTTCTCTCAATTTCTGGCCAAAAATCAAGATAAACTATCCAACAAATATCAAAGGGCAAATGTATATTTCCAGCATTAACTGGATGCTCTATTTTTCCTGCCTTTTCGTCGTGCTGTTTTTTCAGCGATCATCCAACATGGAGGCGGCGTATGGGCTTTCGATCACCATAACCATGCTGATGACGACCAGCCTGCTGAGTATTTACCTGTATTATAAGAAAATTCCAATCTATGTGATTGTGGTTTTCCTTATAGTATACCTTTCCATTGAGGGCTCTTTTTTGATTGCAAACCTCAATAAGTTTATGCATGGCGGCTGGTTCACCTTGTTGCTTGGTGGGTTCCTTTTTCTGATCATGTATGTATGGTATAGTGGCCGCCGGATTAAAAACAGTTTCATTGAATTTCTGCAGATCGAAAATTATATCGAGGTGATCCAAGACCTGAGCCAGGATCAGACAGTGCCAAAATATGCCACAAACCTGGTTTTTCTGACAAAAGCCAACCATGTAACAGACATTGAATCAAAAATCGTTTATTCCATCCTCAATAAACACCCGAAACGGGCTGATTTGTACTGGATGCTTCATGTCGATATTCTGGATGAGCCTCACGTACTTGAATATAAGATTACCCACATTATTCCTGGCACACTCATTAAAGTCGATTTCAAGATCGGATTTAAAGTGCAGCCGAGAGTGAACCTGTTTTTCAGGCAGGTGCTCGATGAACTTAGCCACAATAAGGAGATAGATATGCTAAGCCATTACCCCTCCCTGCGCAAGCACTCTATCAATGCTGATTTCAGATTTGTGGTAATCGACAGGATACAGAATTACGACTTTGATTTCCCTCCCCGTGAGCAGTTTGTAATGGACCTTTATGCTATTTTTAAACAATTTGGCATAACGGAAGTGAGAGCCTTGGGACTCGACACCAGCAATGTAACCGTTGAAACAGTTCCATTGTATGTTGACAGGGAAGTTCCGGTTTTGCTGGCCCGAAACGACCAAACGAAACGCATGGGATAAAACTAAAACCTGACAGGTTTTTTTCAAACCTGTCAGTGTTTTTTACCGTTTTCTTCTAATAACTTTCAACGCGGCCGATACAATATCCGGTACATCAAGGCCATACTTTTTCAAAAGCTCTTCCGGCTTTCCACTTTCACCGAATGAGTTGTTTACAGCAACCATTTCCAAGGGTGCGGGGCTGTTAAGAGCCAAAAGTTGGGCAATGCTGTCGCCCAGCCCGCCAAAGCGCATGTGCTCCTCTGCCGACACAACACAGCCCGTTTTTTCAACAGAGGCCAGAACTGCCTCCTCATCGAGCGGCTTAATGGTGTGGATGTTGATTACTTCAGCGCTAATGCCTTGGTTTTCCAGTATCTTACACGCTTGCAAAGCATTCCAAACCATATGCCCGGTGGCAATGATGGTAACGTCGGTGCCCTCGTTCAGCAGCAGTGCTTTCCCAATGATAAATGGCTGTTGAGGTGGTGTGAAATTTGGCCACTTCGGCCGCCCGAATCTTAAATATACCGGTCCGGAATGATTCGCAATGGCAAAAGTTGCCGCCTTGGTTTGGTTAAAGTCGCAGGTGTTGATCACGGTCATGTTGGGCAACATCTTCATGAGTCCGATGTCTTCCAGAATCTGGTGGGTTGCTCCATCCTCTCCTAGCGTTAAGCCTGCATGGGAGGCGCATACCTTCACATTTTTATCGGAGTATGCAATTGATTGCCTGATCTGGTCATACACCCTTCCTGTGGAGAAATTTGCGAATGTTCCGGTGTACGGAATCATTCCACCGATGGTTAGCCCGGCAGCGATGCCCATCATGTTTGCTTCGGCGATTCCAACCTGGATGAAACGATTGGGAAATTCATGTGCAAAAGCATCCATTTTTAAGGAACCGGTAAGATCAGCGCACAAAACAACCACTTTGGGATTCTGTTTGCCAAGTTCATACAATGCCTCTCCAAATCCCGATCGGGTGTCTTTGGATCCCTGATTTAAATATTCTGTCATTTCAATTGGGGTATAATTTTAAATTTACCGTTTGGCCGGGTTCAACTTTAAACGATTTTTCGGTGGTGTACGATGACTGATTCGAATATTTCGACCGAAACACTATTTTGTATGTTCCGGGCTGAAGGTAGAGTATCTCCTGTTGTTGTTCATTATCCCTTAGATTATACAACCATACAAGACCCTTTTTACTTTCAGCATATAAACTGCCATATCCGTTGGTCGATTTTTGGATTACTGCAATTCCCGGAAGCGGAATTTCGATAGTGGTGGTGTGATTCTGGGTAATTTCCACATCTTTTACTACAATTCTTGGCATGCACAGAACTTCAACATCATACATGCCTACCAGGTATTTCTCCGATTGATCAAACTGCTGAACATTGATGGTTTCATGCATTCCCTTCTTCCTGATCACACACGGAAGATATTTCAATGTGCTGTTGCCGATGGCTTTGAACGTCAGAAATCCCTGTGGTGCATCAATCCCAACAATGTTGTGCTTCCCCGGAGTAAATTTCACCGTGTCTTTGTAAACCGGCGGAATGGTGTGTACGACCACATTGTAGGTGATAAGCGGATCAATATCAAGGGTGTCTGGCAATCCTTTTGAATTGAATGAGTGAATAAAATTATATTTGACCAATCCCGATAGTGCATCATAAAAGGTCATGTTCACGTTGGTTTCAGTAGGTTTGCCATAAACATCCAACAGGTTGACCTGAACGCTGGTTGGGTTTAATGTCCTGGAAATGATTACATTGAGTGCATTTCGGAACTGTTTTTCGTTCGAAGCATCAAAATAGGTTCCAACACATTCAAACTGATCCCTGAAGTTTTTTCCGATTCCAATGATGAATGGTTTAAGCATGATCCCTTTTTTCTGCAATTCGAGTGATACTGCACAAGGGTCTCCGCCACATTCCTCTAACCCGTCGGTAATGAGGATCACAACATTGCGGCAATTGTCGCAAGGGGTAAAATCTTTGGCCGCCTGAGAAAGTGAGTAGGCAATCGGGGTGGTGCCTTTGGGAGTTGTAGTTTTAAGTGTGTTTTTGATCCGAGTGATGTTGTCTTTCCCAAAAGGTACTTCCAGCCGCGTATCAAAGCAATCCTGCGGTGGAAACTGTTTTTGATGACCATACATTCGAAGGGCCAGCTCAAGATTGGTTTGTTTACGCAGACTGTCGAGTATGTTTGAGAAAAGTTTCACGGCCAGGTCGAATTTTGTGTCGTTCTGCCATTGGCCATACATGCTCTGCGAGGCATCAAAAACAAATAGAATTCTGGTGGTGGGCCTGGGAATAACCTGCTCCTTGACTCCCTGTGCACAAACCACTCCGGAAAAGAGCAGGAGTGCAAACAAATACATATATGTTGAATAACGAATCAGATATGGCCCAATTCGATATTCGGCATTCAATGTTCTGTATTCGATATTCTTAGTAGTCTCCGAGCGTTTCATCCAATTGGGCCAGAGCCGTTTTTGTTTGTTCATCGTTTGGAAAAACTCCATGCCATTCGTGATTATCCAGCATAAAATCAACGCCAAATCCCATGTGGGTGGTCATGAAAATCATCACCGGCTTACCCTGACCGGTAAACCATTGTGCTTTTTTAAGGTTGGCAACAACCTCGTTCATGTCGTTGCCATACATGGTCAGCACATTCCATCCAAATGCCTCGAATTTCGCCTGCAGGTCGCCTAAAGGTAAAACCGTATCATTCGGACCGTCAATCTGAACGCCATTGTAATCGACCACTGCTATCAGATTATCAACATTTTTACCTGCGGCAAACATCAACGCCTCCCAGTTTTGCCCCTCCTGAAGTTCTCCGTCGCCCATAAGGCAATACACAAGATGCTCATCTTTATTTAATTTTTTGGCCAGCGCTGCACCAATCGAAACAGACAACCCCTGACCCAGAGAGCCTGAACTCATGCGAATACCGGGAAGTCCCTCTGCAGTGGCAGGATGACCTTGTAAACGGGAACCCAATTTGCGGAATGTACTTAACTCATCTACTCCGAAATATCCATATCGCGCTAAAACACTATACCACCCGGCCGAAAGATGCCCATTCGAAAGAAAGAACAAATCTTCATCGGCGCCATCCATTGAAAAATGCTTTGGGTCGGGTTTCATGATTTTGAAATATAGCGCAACAAGAAAGTCAGCACTGCCCAGTGGTCCTCCGGGATGACCCGATGAAGCTCCATTCACCATCCGGATAATGTCACGCCTGACCTGACTTGCAGTTTTTTCTAATTCCTGGATTGAAAGCATGGCGATTGTTTTATTGTATAATTTAATCGAATTTGTTGTCGAATATAAACGTAATCAGGACAAAGATATTACAATAACAGGATGAGCTATATACATGTTGATAAAAAAATAAAAGATTCGACACTCACAATATCGGAATGAATAGGAAAGTTAGGACTTTTGCCGCATATTGGAAACCTTATGAAATATATAACCCTGTTGAGTATTTTTTTAATTATCCTGCAATCCCCAACACCTGTCATTGGCCAGCAAAATGACCACAAATGGGTTGATTCTGTTTATAATTCGCTCACCCTTGAGCAGCGCATTGCCCAACTGTTTATCATCAGGGCATATTCCTGGAAGGATTCCGTTTATTGCGACAGCCTCATCGGGGCGGTTAAAAAATACAATATTGGTGGCGTCTGTTTCTTTAAAGGATCCCCGGTAAAGCAGGCCAATCTGACAAACCGTCTGCAACAGGAAGCGCAAACACCCTTGATCATTTCCACCGATGCAGAATGGGGCTTGGGAATGCGGCTCGACAGTGCTTTTTCCTTCCCGCGTCAACTTGCCCTTGGCGCCATCAGCGACGATTCCCTGATTTATGAAATGGGGAGGATTGTAGGAAAAAGTTGCCGGAGACTGGGTGTTCACGTAAACTTTGCACCAGTGGTCGATATCAATAATAACCCGGGAAATCCGGTTATAAACTTCAGGTCATTTGGCGAAAACCGTGATCGTGTTGCACAAAAAAGCACCTTATATATGAAGGGAATGCAGGATGAAAACATAATGACCACAGCCAAACACTTTCCCGGCCACGGCGATACTGAAACCGATTCACACCTTGCCCTCCCGGTCATCTCCCATTCGAGACAACGACTTGACTCCATTGAACTTTTTCCTTTTAAAACCCTCATCCGGGAAGGGGTTATGGGAGTAATGGTGGCACACCTCTATTTGCCAAGTCTTGACACGGTAAAAAATACACCAACTACCTTGTCGAAAAATGTGATAACCGGCTTGCTCAAAGAGCAACTGGGCTTTACTGGATATGTATTTACCGATGCCCTCGACATGCAGGGAGTTACCAAATATTTTAACCCCGGTGAAATTGAAGTGAAAGCTTTACAGGCAGGCAATGATATATTGTTGCTGCCCCTGAATGTTGAAGTCGCAACACAGGGAATCAAAACGGCCATTGACAGTGGATTGATTTCAGTCGAATTGCTCGAATCGAGGTGCAAGCGCATTTTGGCATTGAAATTTAAATTGGGGCTGAGGCAAAAACCTGTCATCAATCTGAAAAACCTTGCGGCAGATCTAAACCCTGTGGAAGCGGAGGTGTTGTGTAAGCGCATGGTAAACGGATCTATCACACTGGTTAAAAATGAATTGCAACTGATTCCGCTAACCGGGCTCGACCGCCGGAAAATTACTGTGCTCTCTGTTGGTGACTCCCTGCCAACCGTCTTTCAATCAACCCTGAGCAATTACATGCCCGTAATGATGCTCAATGTACCGCAGAAATTTTCAAAAATCATTGCCGACAGTATCGTTAAACAAGTTGTATCCAGCGATTTCGTGATTGTTGGAATACATGGTATAACCAGCAATGCTTCCGATAATTTTGGTCTCACACCCGATGTAATCAGTCTGGTTGATACCATTACTGAAATTAATCGAACCATCCTTGCACTATTCGGAACTCCCTATGCCCTCGTAAAAATTCCAAATCTCAAAAAATCAGAAGCAATTCTTGTTGCTTACCAGGATAACCATTATACTGAATCAGCAAGTGCGGAGGTGATTTTTGGAGGTATAGGGGCAAAAGGAAAACTGCCAGTAACGGCTGCAATTTTTCCTTATGGTACCGGTGATATCACTGAAAAAACAAGGCTGGAATTTACCTTACCTGAAGAGATCGGAATGCCCCGGAACACGCTTGATATGATTGATTCAATAGCCCGAAAAGGAATTGAGTCGCGTGCCTACCCCGGTTGTCAGATCATGTTGGCAAAAAATGGAAAAATTTTTTATGCGAAAGCATTCGGTCACCCAAGGTATGAGGATACGGTTATGGTGACCATGAAAAATATCTACGATCTTGCATCTGTTACAAAAGTTGCGGCTACCACACTCGCCATCATGAAACTGGCTGATGAAGGCAAGATATCGCCTGACGACAGCCTGGGAAAATATCTGCCTTTTCTCACAGGAAGTAATAAGTCTGCTTTGCCTATTCGTGATGTTATGTCACATCAGGCCGGATTGCAGGACTGGATCCCTTTTTATAAATCTACATTGCTAAACGGACAACCGGATCCAGCTGTTTATCAATCAGAGCAATCATTGGATTTTCCTTCACGTGTAGCAGAAAACCTGTATATCCGCAAAGGTTATTCAGACACACTGATTGAACGCATCATTCTTTCCCCTTTGAGGTCATCTCGTGACTATAAGTATAGTGATCTTGGTTTTTATTTGTTAAAATTGGTGGTTGAAAATGTTAGCAACCAACCATTTGATAAATACCTCGAAAGTAACTTTTACAAACCACTCGGTTTGTCAACTATGGGCTTTTCACCCCGCAACCGCTTCAGCCTCTCCCAAATAATCCCAACCGAATATGACAGTGAGTTCCGAAAACAGCTTGTCTGGGGGGATGTGCACGACCCTGGCGCAGCCATGCTTGGCGGCATTTCAGGCCATGCCGGACTATTCAGTGATGCCTTCGACCTGGCGGTGATTATGCAGATGTTGCTTCAGGATGGGGTTTATGGTGGGAGAAAATACCTTTCTCCCGCAACAATCAAGGAATTTACCCGTGTTCAGTTTCCGGGGAAAGGCAACCGCAGAGCCCTGGGATTTGACAAACCTTCACTCAATCCACAATTGGATGGACCGACTTGTAAAGGCGCTTCAGCCCTGAGTTTTGGACATTCAGGGTTTACCGGAACCTATGTTTGGGCCGATCCGGCCAATGGCCTCACTTACATTTTTCTTTCAAACCGGATTTACCCTGCGGCAACAAATCAGAAATTATCGGAAATGAACATCCGAACAAATATTCACCAGTCTGCATATGATCTCCTGTACAGATATCAGATCAAATAGTTATCTTTGCTGCCTCATTATTAAAATTAACTGCTTATCCCTTTCGGTCAAGTGATTTTTTAGTACATTTGGATAATGA
>DYQT01000399.1 GCA_020719165.1 Draconibacterium orientale
TAGGTTTTGCATACACCTCGAAATCTCCTCTGCCGAACATTTTGTAACACTGCACACCAAGAGTATCCTGGTCTATGCCAATTACTTCCTTGTTGGTGAGTATCTCCCGGGTTTCAGCCGACATATTGCGAATATCGTTACCGGCTATCAGAGGAGCTGCAAGCATACACCATAACGAAAAGTGGGCGCGGCTTTCGGATGTGCTCAGCCCGTTACCAACTTCCAGCATATCGGGATCGTTCCAATGCCCCGGGCCGGCATATCTTCTTAATTCCATTTGCTTGTCAAGGATACTTAACACGCTCAGTTTCGACCAGGTTCCGTAGCCCATTTCACAATCCCAGCAATTGGTAATATCGCCGGTTGTACGCCAGCTATGTCCAACGTTCGAAGCCCATGTCCATGGTTTGTTTTCACCCCATTCGCACATACTGAAAACCATAGGCCTTCCGGCTGAATAAATAGCATCACGCATGGTTTTATACGATTCTTCAGCTTTTAGTCCATCGGTATTGCACCAGTCGTATTTCAGGTAATCAATGCCCCAATTGGCATATGTGATCGCATCCTGGTATTCGTGACCACGACTGCCGGGTTTGCCTCCGCAGGTTAGTGTGCCGGCATCGGAATAGATACCAATTTTCAAGCCTTTTGAATGGACATAATCCGCCAGAGCCTTAATTCCGGATGGAAAACGTGTGGCATCTTCGTGGATAAATCCCTTTGCATCGCGTTGTCCGTGCCAGCAATCATCAAGGTTAATGTAGACATAACCGGCATCTTTCATTCCGGATGAAACCATAGCATCGGCAGTTTTTCGGATCAGGTCTTCGTTGATATCGCAGGCAAATGTATTCCAGCTGTTCCAGCCCATAGGCGGAGTTTTGGCAAGATCAAATTTCTGTGCGAAAGAAATTTGCGTTAATATTACCAGATAAAAGAAGAAAGCTCTTTTCATTTTAATACAAATAAATATTAGGTTCGTGTTTAATCAATTACTTTGAAATTTACAGCAGTTACCTTATCGGAGCTGGGGCCGATTAAAACCTCAAATTCACCGGGTTCAACCACGCGTTTCATTTCGTGGTTATAGAATTGAAGTTTGTCGGGTGTAATAGTAAATTCAACCTTTTTACTTTCACCCGGATTCAAAGTGATCCTTGAAAAATCCTTGAGCTCCATAATGGGCCTGGTTACTGAACTCACTTTGTCGTGAATATAAAGCTGGATAATTTCATCCCCTTTGTCATTCCCTGTATTTTTTACAATAACTGAAGCTTTAACATTTTCATTATTGTGGATTTCAGTTTTGTTTAATTCAGGTTTTCCATATTCAAACGTGGTATAGCTCAAGCCATATCCGAAAGGGAAAAGCGGTGTCATATTAGAATTTACGTAACTGCGGTACCGTGAAGGTTTTTTGCTGTAATAGGCCGGCAACTGGCCAACATTCTTTGGGATGGTTATACTTAGTTTTCCTGATGGGTTCACTTTTCCAAAAAGCACATCGGCAACTGCTGTCCCGGTTTCCTGGCCGAGATACCAGCCTTCGAGAATAACCGGAACTTTTTCGGCAACATAATTGGCAGAGATAGGTCGTCCGTTTATTAACAGCACTATCACAGGCTTCCCGGTTTCCATCATTGCTTTTACCAGTTCTTTCTGTCGTCCAAATAAGGAAAGATCATCACGGTCGCCACGATGGTTTTCGCCCCAGCCTTCGCGACAGATGGATTCGTTTTCGCCGATCACAAGCAGGACAA
>DYQT01000400.1 GCA_020719165.1 Draconibacterium orientale
CGCTGGTAATAATCCATGCTGCTCCACGAGGCTACCGGCCAGCAATCGTTGATCTGCCAATAAAGCGACCCCATGCAATAGGGCATAGCCATGCGGTGCGATTCCATGGCCATTTTGATGCCTTCGGCCTGTAACACCTGCCCGATATACAGGAACTGTTCGAAATCAGCCGGGATCTTATAATCTGCTTCCATGTATTGTTTTATGCGGAGGTTCCCGATGCCTGAGCGCTGATGTGATACCATAACTTCCGATTCGATATTGTAATCGGACGGAATAGCATATTTCTGAACGGTTTTTAATTCCGGGAACGACTGGAAACCATATTCGCTCATAAAGCGGGCTTTGTATCTGCGGAAGTCGCTGAACGGGTGAAGACCGTGCCATACGCCCCAATAATGCATATCGCCAGAACCGGTTTCGTAATTGGCAAGTTTTTCAAACCCGGCTGAAGGTGACGATTGCCAATAGGCTTGATCCGGTGCGAAATCCTTTACTGCATCGGGTAAAATATGGTGAAAAACAGCATCATAGGCATTCCAGATTAAATCACGCTGAGCCTTTGTATAGAGTTGTTTATAACCCCAGCCGGCTTTTTCGTCCCATTGCGCCCACATGGTTTCAATTTCGTTGTTGCCGCACCAAAGGGCAATGCCGGGATGATTACGGAGCCGTTTCACATTATCAATAGCCTCGTTTTTTACATTATCCAGGAAAGCCGGATCGCCGGGGTACATGCTACAGGCAAACATAAAATCCTGCCACACTAATATGCCGTATTTATCGCAAAGGTCATAGAAAAGATCATCTTCATACGTGCCGCCACCCCAGACCCGAAGCATATTCATATTACACTCAGCGGCCGATTTTACCACATTTTCGTATTTTTCGGGTGTAACCCTGGGAAGGAAAACATCGTTTGGGATGTAGTTTGCACCTTTCATAAAAACAGGCCGGCCATTTACCTCAAAATAAAAGCTCTCGCCTTTCCCATCCGCATCAGGAGTTCGGACAAGCTTAATGGTTCGTAACCCGGTTTTTACAGTTTTGCTGTCGGCAACAGCCTGTTCTCTTCCCAAAACGGCAGTAATTGAATAAAGGATTTGCTCCCCAAGCCCATTAGGCCACCAGAGTTTTGGGTTTTTGATTTCAAAAGCAATGGAATAAATATGGGTTCCATTTTGCAGATCAATAGCCTGGCTTGCAACGAGGTTGTTATTTACATTGATGATGAGCTCCTGCTGGCTTGCCTGATCAGCCGAAATTTCCACTTCTGCATTTAAACTCGCTGATTTGGCTGTAAGAGATTTCTGAATGATGTGAATATTTTCAATTTTCTGGCTATCCCAGGCTTTGATAATGACATTTCGCCATATACCTGAAGTTACCAGTCGTGGGCCCCAGTCCCAGCCAAAATGATACCCTGCCTTGCGGGTGAACATGCTTATAGTGTTATTCCCCAATCCCCCTAAAACGGATTGATCATTCCCGGCAGGAAGCCCGAATCCCAATGCTTCCTGTTTCTGCAAGCCAATTACAATGGGCGATTTAAATAAAATACGTACCTGGTTTTCACCTTGCTTCAGATGTTTTTTCACATCTGCTTTCCATGTTCTGAACATATTATCGGCGCTCAGCACCAACCGATCATTGATAAACACATCGGCATATGTGTCCAGACCGAGGAATTCCAAAATAATGTTCTGCTTTGCAGCCATTTCAGCCGATAGGTTAACAGTAGTTCTGTATTCCCAGTTTAC
>DYQT01000401.1 GCA_020719165.1 Draconibacterium orientale
TCTGAAAATTTCCCAAAACCCGGGAGGACCACCACGGTAAATCATCTCATCATCATGATGAAATGACCAAACTCCGAATCGGGCGTCAGTTAATATCTTTCCCCGAATGATGTTGAATCCGAATCTGAGGATGAAATCAAGTCGAAATTCCCGGATGACTTCGCTATCTGCATCGTCAAAATATTCAGCGTATCCCTTCCGGCTGACCCGACAGTGAATGACAGAAATGCCGTGTAACCTGCTTGTCAGGTCAACGGGTTCTTTCGCTGCCGGTTTGAAAATACGGTTATCTAAAAAGGTGAAAAGAATATTACCCCATTTTTTCGTAAACAATTTCTTAATCAGGGAGGATTCCGGCTTTTTTCGTGAATCAACAATCAGGAGTGCCAGGAGATGTCCGTGTTTATCAAGCTGATGTAATGCGTCGGCCTGCCAGCGTTGAAAAACCATTCCACTGCACAGAACTCCATAGCGGAGAGCGGATGTTTGTTTGATATTGGATTCCA
The DNA here is from genome assembly GCA_020719165.1 of Draconibacterium orientale. GTDB lineage: Bacteria > Bacteroidota > Bacteroidia > Bacteroidales > FEN-979 > CAIVAT01. The sequence continues at coordinate 507 of DYQT01000401.1, forward strand.
AATGCTTCAGAATTTTCCTAATTTTTCCCGGTATAGTGTTGCGATTTGTTTCCCGACAGTTTCTTTGCTGAATGTATCGGAGATTGAATTTTTTATTACAGTCTGATCATATTCCCTGCAGAGGTTCAGCATTTGAAACAATGCATCTGTCATGGCTTTCTCATCGCCCGGTGTTACAAGTAACCCGTTTGTATTGTTGATCACCTCTTTGGCAATCCCAACCTTTGTCGCAACTACAGGTACCCCACACGACAGGCTTTCAATAACAACTGTTCCAAAGGTTTCGTAAACGCTTGAAAGCACTGAGCAATCTGCTCCTGCCAGGATTCCGGCAAATTCGCTACCCGTTTTAACACCCGTAAAGCTGACCAATGAATCAGGAATTCGCAAAAATCCGGCATATTCTTTCATATCAACCCAATCGGGACCTGTGCCTACCATCAGGCAGGTGAAATCCTGCCGCAATAATGATAGCGCTTTGAGAGAACGTAAAAATCCGGAAATATTTTTAGACTTGTCTTCAAAACACGACACATGCACGATGGTTTTCATCCCGACAAGTCCACGGGTAGGGGATGAAACGAAAAGAGATGTATTTACAACATTGGGTATTACGCTGAAATTCCGGTTTGTCAGTCCGCATTGTTGCATGGCGATGCTCAGAGGCTCTGAAACAGCCACCACAGAAGATGCTCTTTTCACTACAAATTTAGTAATCATTTTCCTGAAGAACCCCTTGTAGGTGTTATTCTCAGGAAAATAGCGGGACCAATGCTCGGAAATGACCAGTGGAACTTTCAGTTGGTGACTTATTTTCCAGCCAATGAATCCCATTCGTGTAAGGATGTGTGCATGAACCAGTTCGGGTGAAAACTCTCGGATGCTGTGAAATGCCTTTTGGTGAGCCCGATAAAATCGATAGAAATCTATTATTTTTCCGAAAAATGAATTTTGTATGCCCCCGGCTTTATAATAAACCCGCAGAACCCTCACTTCGTTTTCTTCACTGAATTCCACCTCAATTTTATTGGGGCAATGGGGATCCGGATGTACATAAATCACTGCCACATCGCAAAAAATTGTAATCGCCTCTGCTTGTCGCTGAATAAACAGACCTGGCATTGGGTCGTAACGGTTTGGATACCACTTTGGTAAATATAGAACCCGGATCTTTCTGTCCATAGCAGGAGATATAGAATTAGGTTTCATCATCAATAATTGTGTTGAACTTAAAAATGAAAGTTCGAAATAAT
>DYQT01000402.1 GCA_020719165.1 Draconibacterium orientale
CCTATGGCACATTTGCGCAAATAAAATTTACTGGTATGATTGCGATTAATCAAATAGAAATATTACAACTTAGTTAACATTATATCTGAGTGTGCAGGAAATAACGGACCCGACATTTGACGATTTTTCAGAATTCATATTATTTATTAAACCGGTTCAGACTGTTTTGGGTTATCAGATTCCATTCCGGGTTCCCAATGAAATCAGCAAGATTCTTGCTGTCGGTATAGGACATGGCAGAAGAGAGATAGTCCTTGAAATTTTCCACCCAGCCCGCGAGGGTATATTCAACCTGGATCATCCTGGTGACTCCCTCCGATGAGCGCAACTCGTTTCCCAGGTGGGCCTGAACCTCTTTGGTGCTCATACCCCTGAATTTCTTGTAAAACAGCGATCCCATTTTAAATGCAGTTTTAACCTCATCGCTGTATTGATCCACCTGATCACCTGGCACTGTATATCCCTCAAACTTTTTATTGGCAGCAAAAGTGTTTCCCGCCGATTCCAGGGCCTTGTTGAATATCCCGCCGCACATCACATAATCAGCTCCCAGGGCAAGCGCTTTAATGATGTCGGCGTATTTCTTGATTCCGCCATCGGCAACCAATCTGGCAAATGGGAAGTCATACTTCTCTTTTCCCCGATGAATGTCGTGAATCAGCGATGCCAGCGGGTACCCGATTCCGGTATGCACCGAAGTGCTGCACCCCGAACCATTTCCAATACCTACTCTTACGTAATCAGCCCCGGCCCGGGATAATTCAAAAAAAGTTTTCGGGTGGGCCACATTGCCAACCATCAGGATCAGCCGGCGATCGTACTTTTCTCTGGCTTTAACAATCGTATCCAGCAATCGTTGCATATGCCCGTTGGCAATGTCGATGCATATTCGAACCGGGTCACATTTTAATTCCGGAGCCCCCGCAAGAAACAATTTCTCAAACTGATCCAGACTGAGCGCGAACCAATCGGTCATGTTCGTGCAATCATCCGCATTGAAAAATTTTGTCTGGGTTCGGGGAATAACCGGATATATTTGATTGTCGGTAAACATGTTGCGATGCTCCATCTCAACCACCGTATCCATCGGGGCGGTGAATAAAGGCAACATTCCCTGGTCGTTTAAAACCATGACTGCTTTTCGTGAATGCACGCTGCTGTGCACCGCCGGACAAATCAGGATGTCGTCAAAATCAAATTTCAATTCGTTCTGGTTCATATGAAAAAAATAAAAAAGTAAAGTTATGAATACTATTACACCAATCCGATGCAACCCATCGAAAATGAAAAATTATCAGCATATCAACCGGCAAATCGACACCCTGGATAAAAAAACATCTGATTTGTCGCATCAGAGAACATTTTTGTAACTTTGAAAGATGACTGAATTAAATTCTGTGCCATGTTGAAAATATCCACGAAAAATCACCTCCTGTACCTGCTGATTGTGGTCGCTGTGTGGAGCCTTCCAGGTTCTGGGCAAACCCAAAACTTTCCACCTCTTTCCATTGAAATAGCTGACTCTGCTGCCACAGAAGGCTACTATTTTCTGACTCCATACACCAACACGCCTCCCTATGTTTACGACCATGTACAACTGATATTAGACAATTATGGCCGTGTAGTTTTTTATAGGGTTTACTCAAAAGGAATAAATCCGAATTCAACCATCGATTTCAAGCTTCAGCCAAATGGCTATATGAGTTAACTGCTTATCCCTTTCGGTCAAGTTGGTTTGATTAAGTCGTTAAATGGCAC
>DYQT01000403.1 GCA_020719165.1 Draconibacterium orientale
TTGCTTGTCCTGAGATAATTGAATTTTATACTGGAATTGACAGAAATAAAATGGACGCTTTGCAAATATTAACAAAAGAGGCTCTTTGACAAACTGAGTGGGTAAAGATAGCGAATAATCCTTTACATATGAAACGGAATCTGACAAGTGAGATCAATCAATTGCTTTAGTTGCAAAATTATTGAATGGCCAAGGACCTGTCAAGGGCAAGTTAATGCCCGGCTTTCGCAAATTCCTCCCTTGGCGGGCACCCTTGACAGAACCTTTTCCATTCAAAGAAATGCATCTAAGAGCATTTGATTCGAAAGACCATTGATATGCAATTTGAATGCCAACAAATTTGTACCTTGCCTGAAAAAATTAACCTTCAAAACAGGCATAGTATGATGACACAGAAAGACTTATTTGCAAAAGCGCTGATGGTAGAGAAGCCATGGTTTGTTCACGAGATAAACTTCGACCAGAATGCTGGTAAACTTGAAATTTGGATTGATTTTGAACGAGGTTCATCATTCTATTACGAAGATAAAGAGTTAGGTATAGAAGGGCATTTTAAAGCCTATGACACCACTGAGAAAACCTGGAGGCATTTGAACTTTTTCCAGTACCAGTGTTACCTCCATGCCTGGATTCCCAGGGTTGATTTGGGCAATGGGAAGATCCGGCAGGTTCAGGCTCCCTGGGAAGGCCATGCCGCAGGGTTTACATTGCTTTTTGAAGCCTTGATCCTGGAGCTGGTAAAGGTAATGCCGGTTCATCAGGTTTGTCAGCTATTTGACGTTTATGACAAAAAGTTGTGGAAGATGATCAAGGCCTACACAACGAAAGCCCGGGCAGAAGAAGATTATTCAGGGGTCAAAGTGGTTGGGGTTGATGAAACTTCTGCTCGTAAAGGTCATGACTACGTTTCGCTATTCGTTGATCTTGAAGAAAAAAGGACCATTTATGTTACTGAAGGTAAGGATCAAACGGTCGTTCAGGATTTCGTAAATGATCTTGTTGCCCATAATGGCCATCCCGGGAATATCGAACAAGTTTCGTGCGATATGTCTCCTGCGTTTATCAAAGGTGTTGAAGATAACCTGCCCAATGCGGCCATCGTATTCGACAGGTTTCATGTGACCAAAGTGATCAATGAGGCTGTTGACAAAGTGAGAAAGGCCGAGGTAATTAATAACCCGATTTTGAAGAGTTCCAAATACATTTTTCTTAAGAACCGTGAAAACCTTACTGTATACCAAAAACAACGACTTGAGGGCATTCGGCTTAGTGGGCTTAACCTTAAAACAATGAAGGCATTGAACATCCGTGAGGCATTTCAACAGATATACCAGGCGCCTACTCCTGAAATTTTTGACAAGCTGCTCAGAAAATGGTATTTCTGGGCTACCCATAGCCGCATCGAACCGATCAAAGAAGCTGCATACACCATTCAACGTCATTGGGATGGTATTGTCAATTGGATTGATTACAAAATCAGTAACGGGATATTGGAAGGGTTCAACTCCATCTTCCAGGCTGCTAAAGCAAAAGCCCGTGGTTATCGAAGAACTGATACCATCAAAGCAATCATCTATTTGCTCACAGGCAAACTCGACTTCTCTAAAATCAATCCTCATTATGTTACCCACTCAAAGTGATAAAGAACCCCATTTTCTTTGTCATTATCGTTGTCGCTGTCTTTTTCTTCGCCTTGTTGGTAACAGGGTTATAGCATCCGCTGTTTCTGAACTGCATTCCGGATCAGGGATGCAAT
>DYQT01000143.1 GCA_020719165.1 Draconibacterium orientale
AACAGCTTAGAATATGGTTGATTATCTGTGAGTTAAAAAGAGTTATATAGTAGTTACTATGTATTACAACTCCCATTTCTCGGGAAAAATTTTAAGTTTGATAAAATTAAAAATCGGCAAGGGGGCTGTATATATGAAATCACTCCGATCCTGATATTTCGCCCCGATATCAGCCATGATATTATCAAATTCCACCTCTCTGCCGCTATTTACTAAAAATGCAGTATTCATAAACATGGCATCACCGGTTGTTTTATTGTGTTTATGTTCGAACACCGATCGCCTGAAAGCATCGATGATGTTCGCGGCTTCTTCCTCTTTTTTACCGATCAGGGCTTGTTCTACCAGTTTTCCGGCCTCATCGATTTTCGCATTTTTCAACGCAACATCTTCAATTTGTTCAATTTCTGCCCTGATTTTTTGCAGCTCAACATGTTCCTTGTCGATCTCCTTGTATATCATTCCCATGTTTTTCCACGTTCCCCTCACATTGAGTTCCACCTTATTTTCAAACTGTTTAAGCAACTCCATGAATTCGCTGTATCGCCTGTTCAGCAGATTTCTGATCTCCTCAGGAGTGGCGGCAATGGTGCCAAACCTGATTGGAAGAATGCTTCGAAACTCTTTCATTACCTCTTCGATCACCTTTTGATGAGCCAGCATATTTTCGGGATTCACAACAAACTTACTGAGCGGGTGGTCGCTCACTACCATGCACAAACCATCAAATCCAATGGTGGAGACAAGGTCGCCTCTCCCGCCCACGCCAATCGGTCCTAAATTGATGTCGTAATTTGATGCAATAATGCAGTAAATGTATTTTCCGTCGCGTTGCATATTACTCCTTTATTTTAACCATAATTAAATTTTCAGTTATCTTTTCAGCTGCAAGGGATACCATATCCCCCCGTGCCGGTTCATGTGCGGATGCAAAATACTCAAGGAGTGTTTGATAAGCCTTGTTGATTCTATCAAAGTTTGCTTCAGTGCCGGGGTTTTCCTGGGCATCGGGATGAAATTGTTTTGCCTTGTTCAGGTATGCTTTTTTAATCTCGGGTACAGAAATTTCCTCTCTCAGGCCCAGTTCCATTTTTGCCTGGAGAATCTCATTATAGTTCAGGTGATTTACTTCAATCGTAAAGAAGCTGTAACATGGCAATGGGCCAACCAATTTAAAGTTCAATTTTCCTTCAAACCTGGTGTCGAGATGATTAATTATTGCCTCAAAAGCCTCCCTTTTATTCCTGTTCATGAGAAATGCAGCATTGGCAAGCATTTGGTCGTTCATCACATCATGAATTTTTACATGAACACAACACGACGACAACGCCTCTATAATTTGCAGTGAAATCTGTTTGTTTCCTTCAGTCAGTTTTGACTGGATCAACATGCCGATTTTCACCTGATCAGCCTGAGTTGCCGGTTCACCGGTATCCTGAATTGCATCCCTCAGCGCGCCGATTTCAGGGAGCATGGCGATTTCTTTCACGGTATCTGAAAAATCGGTCCAGGTTACCGCAAGGTCAATTTCGGTTAGATATTCAATTTTCTTGAGGGTTTCGATGATTAAATCATATCCCTTCGACAGAATATTGATCACCTCATTTGTAGAACTCACAATTGTGCCGAGTTTCATGGGAATTATCATCGCAAAGCCTTTTCCCATAAGTTCTTCGATGGTTTCCTGGTGGTTTATCAACAAATATCCCAGAGATTCTCTGTCGAGAAAATCAAGTCTGACACTGTCCCTGTCGGAAACGATCGCGGAGATATTCTTATAGGTAATGGCATACACACTCGATTCGTCGAGCGATTGAAAGTGAGTGGTTCCATAAAAATTCGGCACTATCCCGTATATGTAAATTGCCTTTGTCTCCATTTTTGTATTAGTTGGTTGGATGGATGAAGTCCCCTTTGAGGGTTATGAACCCCGAGAGAATTCGTTACTTTTTTGATGCATTTTGTGTTAAAACAAGTTGTATGGCTTCTTCAAAATGTTTTTCCATAATGGTAATCTCGCCATTTATTTCATCCATATTTTCCCGGTGGTCATCTATAAATTGCCGGATAGCAAGCATGGCAGCTTTCCTGCAAATAAATTCGATATCTGAACCGGTCATGCTGATCGTTTTCGATGCCAGCTTGTTGAGGTTCACTTTTTTCCCCAGCGGTTTTTTTCGGGTATGAATGTTAAATATCTTCTCCCTGGTCGGCAAATCGGGCAGGGGTAATTCAAATATCAAATCGAATCTGCCGCTTCGGAGCAAAGCCGGGTCAATCAAATCAATCCTGTTGGTGGCGGCAAGAACAATCACTCCTTTGAGATCTTCAATGCCATCCATTTCGGTAAGGAACTGACCAATTACCCGTTCGATCACGCCCGATCCCGAACTGTCGTTGCTGCGCCGGGGTGTGAGGCTGTCAATTTCATCAAGAAACAAAATGCAGGGAGAGGCCTGTTTGGCCATCCGGAAAAGTTCCCTTACCCCTTTTTCTGACTCACCAATGTAGCGACTTAATATCTGCGGACCTTTTACAGAAATAAAATTGACCCCGCTTTCGCTTGCCAGCGCTTTTGCCAGGTAGGTTTTACCTGTACCCGGCCGGCCGTGAAGGATAATTCCTTTTGGCGGTTTTGTATCGGCTTTTTTAAACAGATCGGCATAGTGCAATGGCCATTCAACGGTCTCTTTCAAGGCCTCTTTGATCTCTTCGAGGCCGCCAACATCATCCCATTTTACATCCGGCACCTCCACGAACACCTCCCTGATGGCCGATGGCTCCACCTCTTTCATGGCATCCAGGAAATTATCCATGGTTACCTCGAGCGACATCAAAAGCTCGTAGGGAATTTCTGCCATCTCGAAATCGATTTGCGGGAGTATTTTCCGCAATGCGGTCATCGCTGCCTCACGGGCCAATGCTTCAAGATCGGCTCCGACAAATCCGTGGGTTATCTCGGCCAGTTTTTCCATGTCAACATCCAACGACAGCGGGATGCTCTGGTATGAATATGAAGTATTTCAAGGCGCCCCTTCCGGTCGGGAATAGAGATCGAAATTTCGCGGTCGAATCGACCAGGTCTTCTCAGGGCAGGATCAATTGAATTCGGAATGTTGGTTGCACCAATCACGATCACTTTACCGCGCGACTCCAGGCCATCCATCAGCGACAAGAGTTGAGCAACAACGCGTTTTTCTACCTGTTTTTCGCCACCCATATCCTCCCTCTTGGGTGCAATGGCATCAATTTCATCGATAAAGATGATGGCCGGAGCATGTTGCTGGGCCTCTTCAAAAATTTTCCGTATCCGGCCTTCGCTCTCCCCGTAAAATTTTCCCATAATCTCGGGTCCCGAGATATTGATAAAATAGGCATCTGTTTCATGGGCCACTGCTCTTACAATGAGCGTTTTACCGGTGCCCGGCGGGCCATATAAAAACACCCCCTTGGGTGGCTGAACCCCGAGGCGCTCAAAAATCTCAGGATACTTCAGCGGAAGCTCGATCATCTCCCTGATTCGCTGAACCTGATTGCCCAACCCACCGATGTCTTCATAGGAAACCTTGCTTTTACGCTCCCCTTCCTGTTTCGTTAATTCAAGCTGAAAAGTCGTATTGGGATGAATCAGCACAACACCTTCAGGATTTGTGGCTGTAACCGTGTATTCCACCGAACGCGATCCAAAGAGATTGGCTCTTACTTTATCGCCTTTTATCACCGGAAGTCCGTTTATCAGTGAACCAATGTATTTGGCATCATCGGCCTTTAAAGAGCCGGATTTGGTTTCGGGTTTGAGCTTTATTTTTGACGCCTGACGGCAGTTTATTTTAACAATTTTCACCTTTTCATCAATGCCGGTCTGGGCGTTTTCACGGGTTATTCCGTCAATCTGAATTATACTTTTGTCTCTGTCGTCGGGATAACAGGGCATAATTTTGACAGGTGTTGCCCGTTTGCCTTCGATTACAACTACATCGCCACTTTCGAGGCCGAGCAATTTCATATCTTTCGGATCAATCCGGGCGATAGCCCTGCCAACATCCTTCACCAAAGCCTCCTTGACGCGAAGTATTATTTCATCCTTTATCCTGGTCATTGCCGTCGGGTGTTTATAAAATTGTTTCTTCTCCAAAAAGAACATTTTTCAGTTCGTACAATGCATCCAATCCTTTGATTTCATTCGTAAAAACGGGAACTTCAACGGTATTCAAATTGCCATAAACCCTATCAATTTCCTGTAAATAAGGCAATTGACCAACTTTTCTTTTTATACAAAAACTGCACCCTTCCGACTGCATCACATTGTTGACAATCATTTGGCGGGCAATTATTTCGGATTGATTAAGCGCTGATAAGAGCCTGCCAGTTTCCATGATTGCCATTGCCTCAGGAATGCAAACAGGGATAAATTCACACCGGGTTTGGTCTTTTAAAATATTTTCGATTCTTTTCACTGTCCTCTTTAAACCGAGTAAAAATGTATCCACTTCATCCTGCTGATAAGAACCCGAAAAACTGGTGATCATATATCGATATTTCCATCTCATGCGTGCGGCAACCTTTATCCAGTCATCCAGTAACCTGGGTGATGAAATAAGCCGCAAAGCGTGTCCGGTGGGAGCTGTGTCAACAACATACTTTTCAAATTGGCCTTCGTCAATAAAGTCAATGATGGTTTTAAAACTCATCACCTCATCGATGCCCGGTATCGATAAGGAGAGCATCTCCTCGATGTCCTGATTATCCAGATTTGTGGAGGTATCAAGCAACTTTTTCAATTCTGCCTGGTGTTCGCTGATAAAAACGGCGAGTGCCTCATCGGCAACCACTTCAATGGCCGACAGGTTTTCGGCACCATTTACCTTCACCACCCTGAACCCAATCTGTTGTTCGAGGCAATCCGAAACCGAATGGGCAGGATCGGTAGAGATGAGGAGCGTTTTATACTTTTCAGACAATGCCACCGCTGTGGCAATGGCGCAACTGGTTTTTCCAACACCGCCTTTTCCGCCGAAAATAATAAGTTTTAGGTCGATGTTATCCAAGCCCGCAAGTGCCATGATCGTTATTTTTTTATCCTGATCTCAAGAATGCCATTGGTAAATTTGTGCCGTAAATTGGATTTCTCAGCCTTGGAGGGAAGCAGTAATTCTTTCCGGTATGTCCTGTTTTTACTGACAGCAGAAATTTCAAGCATATCCTCTTTCAACTCAATTTTTATTTCGTTTTCTTCAATGCCGGGCATTTCGGCAATAATTACGATTTCATTTTTTTCGTCAAAAACATCGGTGATGGGTTCGCGTTCCTCATCCACTTTTGGCCCCTCCGGTGTTTTTTTGATGTTTCCAAAGGTTTGAACTCTGGGAGATCCTCCTCCCGCGGTGTTGATGGTAAAGCCATAAACCCCTTTCATCCCCTTTTTGATATGATCAAAATTGATTTCACCCTCTTTCTTAATGGCGCCATTTTCCTCAAGTTTTCCTGCAAGATCAACGAGCTTTTCAATGCCTTTGAACAGACCGCCCAATCCGAAAAGATCGAAACTGGTCTCATCCTTTTGATCCTTTTTTTTATCGTTTTCCATTTTTTTTAGTTTTAACCGATTACTGTGCTTTGTTCATCGCCTCGAGTTTTTCAAGCCGGGCCTCGAGTGTCTCCTGCTGCTGCATAAGTTCTTTTTCCCTGGCTTTCGTTGACAGGTATGTATCCTCCTGCCACCAATTAATACCCATCTCCATTGCCTTGTCGACGGATGCCACGAGTAACCGGATTTTGATGGTTAACAAATCAATATCCGCAATCTGAATTTTAATATCCCCTGCAATAACGATTCCTTTGTCGAGTACTCTTTCGAGAATATCAGCAAGGCCTGTCGCTTGTATCGAATGGGTTGGTTCTGACATAGCAAGTTGTTTTTAATAATCTATTGACATTGTTTTCCAGTCACTTTTATCATCCTTTGCAGCCGTTGTGTTTTTCTCCGTTTTATCAATCGCATGCATTTCTCCGGCTTTTTCATCATAATAAATCTGGATCTCTTTTAACCTCGATTGAATGATTTCAAGCCGCTGCAGCATCTTGATCTCTTCGCTTTTCAGTCGTGTTCGTTCCTTTTCGAGCATATACAGTTTAATAAAATCTGAATCCTCCTTGTTTGGGATTCCCGATTTGACAACGCTCTGCATGCTTTTTATGCTCTGAAGACCTTTAATTCCACTGGAAATTGGCATGGCTTTAATTTTTTAATGTATAGAGATTCAATGTAAATATTGTTCGATTAGGTCATCAACAATGGTTTTCACCTTTTCCTGATTGGTTTTGGAGCCGATCCGGCTTGTTTCTGATGTAAGGATATCCTGGCAAATTTTCCTGAAGATGATTTTTGATTCAGCCGGAGTCGTTTTTAAGGTTGCCAGTGTTTTAGCGATCATAATGGAGCCCCGGATTGTCGGATCAAATTCAGTTTTACCCGATTCACGCAAGCCCCTTACAATTTTTACGATAATTTCGGTGTCTTTTAATGACAGTTCCGATTTTGCCATGGTAATAAGCAATTCGGTTTCATAGTCGAAGTGATCGAGGTCCATGGTCACCATCCTGTCGCGCAGTGCATCCTGGGTGCGGTTTACACCGGCATACTCTTCTGGGTTTGAAGTAAATATGGCACGAAATTCAGGATGCACCTTCATATAGTAATCTTCCTCTTTGGCTGCTGAAGTACTCAGCATTCGCTCCTGCAAAATAGGCAAGAGGATGTTATTTGCTTCGGGACGGGAACGCGTAAACTCATCATAAATCAGGGTGAACCCGTTTTTCACTGCAATGGTCAGGCGATTGTTCACCCACTGCTTGCTCATATCTTCTTCATATTTATGAACAGAGTGGATAAACTTATCATCGAGCTTTTTGTACTTGTACCCTTGCTCACTGCCAATCAGGTCGGAAGTTTTATACTCCGCATCGCCATGAATAATAACCACGGGGCGCCCGATTTTACTGGCAAGGTGCATGGCAACTGTCGTCTTCCCGGTTCCCGACGGGCCTCTGAAATGTACCGGAAATCCTGCTTTTATATATGTCAGACCACGGCTTGTAATGTCTTTGATGTAATCGGTTTCTACAAAATTAGACATTGGCCTTAGTTCAAGAATGGTATTCATTTCGTTGTTGTTGCTCATAGGGAGAGTTATTAATGACAGGTGGTTCGTGGTTCGTGACTCGCGACGGGTGACGGGTGACGGGTGATCAATGGGTATTAGTCAAATGGCAGATTGGGAAGTTGTTTCAGGGTGGCCCTCCATATTTGCCGGGCCTCGTCGATGTTGGCTGTTATTTGTTCTTTTGCAATCAAATACTCTTTTTGCTTTGCCTGAAACCTGGCCATGGCGGCCTGCTGTTTGGCCATGCTTCGTTTCATGTTATTTCCAACCTCTTTCATACATCGGCAATTAATTGAAGCCCTTGCCTTTGCACATGGTGCAGGGCAATCCATCGGTTGATTTTCCGGTGCCTTTGCATTGGAGGCATGGAACGCTGTTAGCGGAATGGTTAATTCCGGCGCCACCACACACGATACACGGCACCCTGGCGCCAAGCGGATTCTTACCGGAGCCTCCACAAAAAACGCATATTTTAAAGGGTTTCTCTGTTTCAATAAGGCCAGTGCCGCTACAAACCAGACAATGCGAAATTGGAGAAAGCAAATCGTAAGGATCTTTCCCCGTTCCGCTGCAAAAGGCACATTTGATTGTTGTTTTCATCACCTGAATCATTTTAAAATTTATGATTTTTGAAGCAGACAATTCGGCTTCGCTCAGTTTCCGGGCTATGGAAACAAAGCGAAGCCGAAGCGCCTTTTCCTATTTCAGCGGGAAATAGATGTTGTCAATTTTTTGTACCTTCCCGTCATCCAATAATGCTTTCGCTGTAAATCCGAGCTTCATCCTTGTTTCGCCCAATGGCTCTTCCATTTCAGAAATTTTCACACCTTTGGGATGTTTGTTGATATAATCCAGCACCTTCTGCTCCAGGGTCATTGCAACGATTGGCATGGGTTCTTCTTTTGCTTTTACCTCAACAAGAACTTCGGGGCTAACCTCTTTTTTTTCAGTCTTTTTAGTCGTTTGCTTCGGAAGTGGAATATCTCCCGATTTCCTTATTTTGGCCATCGCCTCTTGCATTTTATTCCAGGATTCCGATGCCTGCACCCTGTCTTGCAACAAATCATCAAGCATTCCGCCTGTGTATTTCTGCACATCCTTCACCTCTTTCCGGATTCCTTTTATTGAACCATGGATTGCTTTCAGGAGACCATTGTAGTCGCCCATTCTGTCAGCTTCACCTTTGTCAAGGTCTTTCCGCAGTTTATGGGCCATCTTTTGGTTCTCTTTGCTGATTTCTGATAATCTTTTCTGGAAACCCTGTAACAACGTCCGGGTGTACTTAACTCTTTCATCCAGGTTTTTACCAAGTTCTGCCCTGAGTTCTGCCGACATGTCGTGATGCTCTTTCTCGAACTTTTCGAGCATCTCATTGGTGTTTTTAAAGATACAGGCAACCTCCTCATTTATGTT
>DYQT01000404.1 GCA_020719165.1 Draconibacterium orientale
AGATCATTAAAGATATGGATGCCACCGTTGAAGTGCTTTATTATGAAGAAGTTGCTTACACAGGTTTGAAATATGGAATGGAGAAATACTATCCAACCTGGAAAATTCCTGCAGAGCATACTGCTGTAACCACCGGTGTTGAAGCGTTTAAACAACTTTTTGGCAAAGATCCAATTGTTGACAAATGGACTTTTTCGACAAACGGTGTTACGATAAACGGATATTATGGAATCCCGATTATCGGCTTTGGCCCGGGCAATGAAGTATTTGCCCATGCGCCGAACGAAAAAGTTCCAATCGACCACCTGGAAACTGCGGCAGCATTTTACGCAGCATATGCGTTTATGATTTAAATCTCAAATCAAACTTTTTAAATAAAAATCCAACAAACTAAAACCTTTCAAGGGTTTAAAAGCCTTGAAGGGTTCTTTACAACCGCAAGCCATTTTCCCCTTTTCTATTAACTATTAACTAACACCCATGAAATCATTCAACCAAATCCTTGAAGGCATACAACAATTGAGGTCTGAACTGCATCAAAACGATTTCCTGTTAACCTGGGATAAAACAGAGGACGAGCTCAAACAAACTCTTCTTGTCGCCGAAGCTTTGAAATTCCTGCGCGATCACAATATTTCAACAAAAGTATTTGACTCCGGCCTGGCCGTTTCCAATTTCAGGGACAATTCCACGCGTACCCGGTTTTCATTTGCATCGGCCTGCAACCTGCTGGGGCTTGAAGTTCAGGACTTAGACGAAAGCAAATCGCAGATTGCTCATGGAGAAACGGTTCGTGAAACCGCGAATATGATCAGTTTTTTGACGGACATAATTGGCATCCGCGATGATATGTTCCTGGGTGAAGGCCATACCTATATGCAGGAAGTGGGTCATGCACTGGACGATGGATTTCAGAATGGTGTCCTTCCTCAAAGGCCTGGAATTGTTAACCTGCAATGCGATATTGACCATCCGACCCAATCCATGGCCGACCTGATGCATTTGGCAGATTATTATGGTGGCCTTGAAAATCTGAAAGGCAAAAAAATTGCCATGACCTGGGCTTATTCTCCAAGTTACGGTAAACCGTTATCGGTTCCGCAAGGCATTATAGGGCTGATGACCCGTTTCGGAATGGAAGTGGACCTGGCTTATCCCGAAGGATATAACCTGATTCCTGATGTTGTAGAACTGGCCGGGAAAAATGCAGTTGCATCGGGCGGGAAATTCCGTGTTGTAAATAACATGGACGAGGCTTTCCGCAATGCTGATATTGTGTATCCCAAAAGCTGGGCCCCATTTTCGGTAATGCAGCGCCGCACCCAACTGTTGAAAAACAGCGATAAGGATGGGCTGAAATCGCTGGAGCAGGAATGCCTGGCCAACAATGCCAACTTTAAAAACTGGGAATGCACCGAAGAAAAAATGAAACTTACCAAAGCCGGAAAAGCTTTGTATATGCATTGCCTGCCTGCCGATATTTCGGGTGTTTCGTGCAAGGAAGGCGAAGTGGCTGAATCGGTGTTCGACCGGTATCGAATCGAAACCTACAAAGAAGCAGGTTTTAAACCGTATATTATTGCAGCTATGATTTTTAATAACAAATTCAAAGATACCGCAGGGATACTGAATAAATTAAATGACAGGGGCTTAAAACGGATTTTAGGATAAAACGCTGGTGCGGATATGGTTGGTGTGGATAAGGCTGGTGTGGATTTATAATCCACACCTGTAGAGTTCAGGATT
>DYQT01000144.1 GCA_020719165.1 Draconibacterium orientale
GGGAATGATCCCCTGTTCGGAAGAAATTTCAAAGTAGAGAAATGCAGGCCTGACCACAAGGCTGCCGGCGCTTCTCTTTTGACGCTCATTCTGGGTAAATGCCGCCCTGATCGAAAACTTTTTATCATTGTAGATATAATATCCTGCAATACCGATCGAAAACGTCTTCATGTCGGGGATGATGTAATGAGAACCATCAGGCCGCAAAGGGGAACTTAAATAAAACCCTTTGTATTGCTGAAGAAACAACTCCCCTGCCAATTGCCGGCCATATGCATTGATCCGGAGATCGGTGGTTCTTGTTTTTCCATATTCATCCTCGTCGGGCTTATAGAAGGGATTATTGATCGATAAGCCCAGTCCAAACCATTTCCAGAACCCGGCAACACCAACCCGGATATTGACGTTGGGGCGGTAAACAAGTTTAGAAACGCTCTCATCGGGAACATTGACAAGAAGTGAGGCATTCTGAAACAGCAGGTAAAGGCGGGTGGTAAATAATTCGGTGTAATCACCAATATATGAACTGTCAATAGTGGCAGAAGATTCTGGATACAAATCCCTAGCCGTGCTATCCGATTGGGCCATAGCCAGGCTGACCGTAAAAGACAGGATTATCAATAATGAGCCGGTAATCAACGTCCTAAAAGTCATCCCCTCATGCAAAGAATCATTTCACATTCACAATTTGCAATATTAACAATTGATTCCTATTCAATCAAACATTTTTATACATTGATATTGCTCAGGTAGGTAAAAACCCCAAATACTTTGAGCAGCCATACGATCACCCGGGCAGAAAGTGTTACACGGCTTTGAGAATAATTTACATCATTCACACATTTTCGAGGGCACTCCGCTTTTTGTGTTTCAGCGATCTGAAATACTCTTTGTCATCCATCAACTCAAGCCCCGATCGGAGTAAGGCGATTTTCAACTGATCACGCTGTTCGCTGGTGATCTCCTCCATGATTTCCACGGAGCCCAGATCAACATTCACAAAATGCAATCCGAACATCTTTAACTCCTCTTTTACCAACATTTTGCAGCGAATGCTAACCATGTATTTGATGTAGATTTTCATTGCCGCGATTTTTCCTTCTCCAACAAACAGCAGGCAGGTTATTCCATCGGATACCCGTAGTCGGTCCAGTCGACCTTGAGGTTTTGTTTCAAATTCAATAATTTAGCCTTTTGATATCCCCGCTCTTTCAAAAGTGCAAAAGCCGGCCTGATGTTCGGACAGTTGCGAAAGGGGCAACAACCACAATAAATTACCACCATTTTATCTTTGGGAACAGATGCAAGCGATTTGCTTAATTTATCGAGATTGGCCTTGCTTGCCGTACTGCCGATATTAATCGCTCCCTTGATGTCGGCAACGGGACCAATGTTGAAAATAACCGGTTGCTGTGCCTTTGGTTTGCCCAGCAAGCTCACCAGGGTTTGGGGCTCCATGAGATCCTTCGATGTCCATGGTTCTGCTGTTTGGCCAATGACCAGCAGCGAGATGTTTGCAAAAATAACAACGAAAAGAGCAATCAGAATTGGCCTAAGATTTTTCATATGCAGATTATCAGTTTTAATGCAAATATAAACAAAAATTCCCCGGAATGTATATTTGACAGCCTGGTCAGGACGATGGAAATCCCATTTTACCTCGGATAAAGTCAGTTTTTACTATCCCTGATTACCCCAAAAAAACCTCTTTTTCCTAAAATATTTCATGTTGAAGACTGGAAAATCTGGTAAATAGTTTGATCTTTACAGTATAATTCAATTTTTTATTGCCTTTACATTATGATGCATAACACGACAAATGGTAGAAATACCGATGCCGGAGAATCAAACAGGAAACGATTATGAAGCAACTTACAGCCTGGGAACTTCTTGAAAGTGAAAACAAATACCAAAAGCTGGTTGAAAACCTTCACACCGGGGTGGTAGTTCACAATGCCGACACCAGCATCATGTTTTGCAACCAGGAGGCTTCGAGATTATTAGGGCTTTCACAGGATCAACTGGAAAACAAAGTTGCCACCGATCCGGAATGGTGTTTTACAGATGAAACCGGCAGGCGATTGTCGCCGGAGGAGTACCCGGTTATGCGTGTCATTGCAACGAATAAATCGCTGATTAATCAAACATATGGCATCAACCGTCCGGTAGCGGGCGACTTGGTTTGGGTGCAGGTTAATGCATACCCCGAATTTGATGAAGCGGGAGATATGCTTAAACAGGTAGTTGTTACCTTCAGCAACATTACAGAGCGCAAAGGGGCCGAAGAAGGGTTAAAAAAGTTATCGCTGGCAGTTGAGCAAAGTCCGGTAAGCATTGTTATCACCAATATTGAAGGTGTCATTGAATATGCCAACCCCAAAGCAAGCGAGATCACAGGCTATCCCCTCAACGAACTAATCGGACTCAATGCAAGAATCCTGAAATCGGGGGAAACTGCCGACGAAGCATACCGGGAGCTCTGGAGAACGATTGGCTCGGGCCAAACATGGCATGGCATTTTCCATAACAAAAAGAAAAACGGCGAACTTTTCTGGGAATCGGCAACGATTTCAGGCATCACCAATGCAAACGGAATCATCACCCATTACCTGTCAGTAAAAGAGGATATTACCGAAATTAAAAAGGCGCAGGAGCAAATCAAACTTCAGAATGAAAGACTCACGGCCATCGTCGGTGCAATGCCCGACCTGGTTTTCATCATTGACAATGAGGGAACCTACCTCGAATTTTATAGTTCCAATACCGAATCGCTGCTGGTCTCGGTCGATCAGGTTATCGGACTGAATATCCGCTCGATGTTTGATGAGGAAACAGTTCAGGTCCATTTTGAGAAGATCGATCAGTGCATTCAACAAAAAAAACTGGTCACCTATGAATATCAGGTAACCGGAGAAAAAGTTCCCGGCTTTTACGAAGCAAGACTGTCTCCACTCGGCAGCGATAAAGTGTTGGCGCTGGTAAGAAACATTACCGGACGTAAAGAGGCGGAATTTGTAATACGCGACCTGAATGCGAATCTTGAACAGCGCATTGAAAAACGGACGGCTCAACTGGCTGAAGCGAATGAAACCCTGCAGAAAGACATCAGTGAGCGCAAGCAAGTTGAAAAAGCGTTGCGCGAAAGTGAGATCAAACATAGTTCGATGATATTCAACATTTCCGATGTTATTGGCATCATGCTGATCAACGGGATGATAACCTACAAGAGTCCGAATATCGAAAAATATTTTGGCTGGCAACCCTCCGAACTTATTGGTACCAGCGGATGGTTAACCGTTCATCCCGATGATTTAAAGCGTCTGCAGATAGCGTTTCTCGATCTTGTCAAAGAAGATAATGCCTCAAAAACCATCGAATACCGCTATAAGTGTAAGGATGGCAGCTATAAACCGATAGAGATGACCGCGACGAACCTGGTACATAATAAGGTCATCAATGGGATTCTTTTTAATTACCACGACATTACATACCGCAAGCAGGCCGAAGAAGAGATCATTAAATCGAGAGACGAAGCCAATAAAGCCAATAAAGCCAAGAGTGATTTTCTTTCGCGCATGAGCCACGAGCTTCGTACACCTATGAATTCGATTCTCGGCTTTGCCCAGTTGATGAAAATGTGCGAACTCAGTGTGAAACAAAAAAAAGCAGTGGATCATATTTTAAACAGCGGAACACACCTGCTCAATTTAATTGATGAGGTGCTCGACATCTCCCGCATCGAATCGGGCCGGATGACGCTGATGCCGGAACCGGTTTTTTTAAACAGCCTTTTTGTAGAAATGCTGGAACTGGTTCAACCACTTGCCGATGGCAGGCAAGTGAAGCTGGAACTGGAAAACACCCCGGCCAGCCAGCTGTTCATTATTGCCGACAGGAAACGTTTGAAACAGGTATTGTTGAATTTGCTCAACAACGCCGTGAAATATAACAGACAGGGAGGCACCATATCTGTAAAAACAGAAGCGCTGCCGGTATTTAACAAAGGTCCATTTTTAGTCAGAATTTCGGTGGCAGATACCGGTCCGGGGATTCCACCAGAAAACATCTCAAAACTGTTCGTTCCCTTCGAACGGATCGGGGCAGATAACACCCATACGGAGGGAGCCGGACTGGGATTGGCTATCGTGAAAAAAATCGTTGAAGCCATGAAGGGATCTGTTGGCGTTCGAAGTGAAGTCGGCATTGGAAGTACTTTCTGGATCGACCTGCCGATAAACGCGAATTTGAATAGTATAAATGAAATTATGGCAGAAGATGCCATTTTGAAAAATCTTAAAATAGTCTCTTCCTCTTTGGGAGATGCAGCAAACCTGGCAGCCGGCACCATTTTGTATATCGAAGACAATATTCAGAATGCCGAACTGGTGGAAGAAATCATAGGGACTTACCGCCCGAGGATTCGATTGATCACCTCTATGTTCGGAAGTCCCGCAGTCAGATTGGCCAACCAATACAAGCCAGGATTAATTCTACTTGACCTCGATTTACCCGACATGAATGGCAACATGGTGCTTACAAACCTGCAGGCGGACGATAAAACAAAATCGATTCCGGTGGTTGTCATTAGTGCGGATGCAACCCAGAGGCAGGTGAATAAATTGTTGGCCGGCGGAGCCAGGGGCTATTTAACCAAACCGCTGGATGTCAACCTTTTTTTACAATCCGTTGATGAATGGATGAATAAATAAATCTCATTAGAGAAAAAGGCTTCATTCTCTGATACACCTAACACTATTGCCAACTGCCTTGGTATTAAACCAGTTGAGACTGCCACCACTGCTGAAATTCAGGTACCAGCCATCGGTTGCGTTGTATTGTGTACTGCTCCAGCAGAAACCATTTGAACCCCGACTGGATAAAGAACCATTGGTGTTGATAAGGTATCCCGAGGCATGTAGCTTAAGCCCGGAGTTCCAGGGATCGTTCCAGTTTGCCCAGTTGCCGGCAACATCAACATTCGCCCATTCACTCAACGTCGGAATCCTCCATGAACCACCAAGTTCTATCGCACACGGATCATTGGTTAGGGTCCAATCTGAATTTTGATTAATACTGCTGGTAGTCCACGCAGGTGTGAGCGTGGTACCATCATGTTTATATCCCTGCTTTCTGTTGAACTGCCAGTACCAGCCTGCTGCTGCTTCTGTATTGGTAGTAACTGCCGTTGCTTGTGAACTGGCACCGAGGTTGCGGGTAATCCAGCATTTTGAGGCTTCACCAGGGATGTTGGAAATCAACCCATAAGTGACCGATTTTGACACAGGAGCAACCAAACCTGCAACATGACTTTTTGTCAAGGAACTTTGCACCGTCATGGTGATTCCATTTGATATGGCCGGATTCCCGAGCGGACAAGAGATATTCGATGTTAGCCTGCAGGTAATGAGGTCGTTGTTGGCAGGAGTATAGGTGTATGTCGATGCCATCGCGCCGGGGATGTCAGTCCCGTTCTTACGCCACTGAATAACAGGAGATGGGCCGCCATTGGTAGCGTTTGCCGTGAAAGTTACCAGCCCCCCGGTGCATACACTGGTTGATGTTGCATAGATCGACACGCTCACCGAATTGTAAGGAATAACGGTCATGGTAATTGGTTCCGAGGAGGTAAATAGGTTCATGTTGCATTCATCCCAGGTGTTCACTGTGCAAAAAACAACATCCCCGGATGAGGGGACATAGGAGTACGTGGCATTATTTGATACGGGGTTGCCGTTTTTATACCACTGATAATTCTCAATGACACCCGAAAAAGCCACTTCGACCAGAAAGGTCACTGTGGCCAGAGAACAGACCGGGTTTGCATTAACCTCGATACTTACCAAAGGAGGAGGTATAATGGGCAGATAGGATATGCTTTGGCAAAACGGGGCACTTCGTCCGCATTCATTAAGCGCTGTCACACATAACTTTCCATTGGCATTTGCCATATCTACTAAAATGAAGTCCGTTCCCTGACCATAGGTGATAACGGCTCCGGGAGGAACAGTCCAGTAATATCCAGTGGCATCCGGAACCGTCGAAACCGAATAATTGACCCCCATCTGGTATTCGCAGGGATCGTAGTCTCCATTGATCCACGATGGTGTTGTTACCTGGCTGCGGTTGCCAATCGGCAACCAGGACCCGCCATCAAAACACTGCAGATCGTGACAATCAGTATTGTAAATAGTAAGGCCGGTAACAGGCGAATAGATGTTGTTGCGCTGCTGGGTTGTCATGCGCGGTGGCAAAAAACCCATATTCGTCGATTTGACATCCAGAATGGCCGACTGATGCGGGACACTGCCATCAGTATTGATTCCAACCTGTGTGAAACCGGTGATAACAAGAAATAATAAAAACCAAACCAACAATATCGATTGTTTCATTTTCTATGTTTCTAAAGTTAAAAATATTTTGAACACAAAATTAATTTAGTCTAAATAAGTTTGCAATACCCACTTTTGATGATTTTTATATATTTGCATCGAAAATCAGTAAAAATGAATTCTATTGAAAAAAGAATTTCCGAAAAAATAACTTGGATTTCCACGATTGCCGATGAATTTCCCTCGATGGTTATCATCCACCGGTTTCACCGAAACTCTTTCAGCATTGAATATATGTCGAATCGAGGTCTGGATGATCTGAAAATGACGATGGAGGAGCTAAAGGCCATAGGGAAAAACTTTTTTCAATGCTTTATGAACCCCCGGGATGCTGAAGATTACCTTCCCAAAGTATTTGATCTGTTAGAAAGAAATGATGTCCATGAAATATTTACCTTTTTCCATCAGAGCCGTTTATGTCAGGAAGCAGATTGGGCCTGGCACCTCAGTTCAATCCGTATTCTGATGAGGGATGATGAGGGTAAACCGCTGCTGCTGATCACTTCGTCCGTCCCTATCACGCCACTTACACACCTTACCCGAAAAGTATCAAGATTGCTGGAGGAGAACACCTTCATCCGCAACCATTATTCTGCTTATGCCCGGCTCACAGAACGAGAGAAGGAGATTTTGATGCTTATTGCCAAAGGAAAAAGCAATAAAGAGATAGCCGAATCAATATTCATTAGCATAAATACTGCAGAAACCCACCGCAAAAATATCAAAGCGAAGCTGAATGCCAAATCGAATCATGAGCTTCAAAAATATGCAGAGGCATTTGAACATTAGCTCAAGGCAAGTCTGGAATCCAAACGGCTCGTTCTCGATAGAATTCACTAAATTCACGCCCGATTTAACCGGCAATCATCAACTATTTCTGAATCCGCAATATCATGGTAAAGAAATCTATCCTACTCCTCCTTTGTGTGCTGGCAAACATCGGATACTGCTATGCGGAACTGTCGGCGAATAAGAGAACATGCTCATCAGATAATGGAGAACCTGATTCGATACACCTTGTAAAAGGGGTTTTCGATTTCCCGGAGATTACCATCACTCCGTCGCCCGTTGCAGAACAATCTATTGTATTAGCAGACATTGAAAAAGTGATCGATTATGATGTTTCTCCTGCCGGCCCTCTTGTTGCTGCGCTTTTAAAAACCTCAGATCAATCGTATGGCATTAAATTCTGGAAGATTGGGGATAACTCACTGAACGACTGTTGGACCACCCCCAAGGGGTATGTTCCCATTGCTATTGCCTGGCACCCGCTGGGGGAAGAGATGTTCGCTATTGCATTTATGGGGAAAAAATACCACATTTTGAAAATCGAAAAGCAAAACAACAACTGGATATCCTCAACCATTTTTACTTCACCCAATCAACTTAAAAGACTGGTGGTTTGTCCACGTCCATTCGTTACAGAATATAACCCGGCATCAAGACATGAATACTATTCATATCGAATATTCTTTGGTATGAGTACGGAAAACAGATCCTTCCGAACCGTTTCCATTACAGAAGATGGAACCCGATTCTATCAGGTCATTGGTCCTGCTGCATCATTGACAACCTTACCGGATAATGATATACCACCGAGCGAATTGACATCTGATTTTGCATTACCCTTATCGTTTCATCCGGCCGGGCATGAAATGATTTGGGAAGATGGTCGGCACACCTTTCATATAGCCAACTATAACACCTCTTACTGGGGAGAATCCAAACCTCTCTCCACCGGCAAGCTCAACGGGGGAAGTATAACCTCCACACCAAATGGCCTGGGATTTATTCACTGGAGGAAGGATCAGCCTGGAATCGGGCTGTATTTGCTTACAACCGGAAAAGAGGAGCCGCAATTACAGGACGCTCATTTTATAACAACACCATCATCGGTTCCTGACGGGCGAGGGATAGTGGGACTCTCTAAAACAGGTGATCAATACACCCTCTCTTATCTGCCGATAAACATGCCCCTGGCTGATGTCCACAATGCCTGGATGTTCGTAAGGAGTTCTGAAGAGTTGAACCTTTTTCAAAAGAATTTTGGGTTATTCCGAACTACAAGCGACGACCAGTTATATCAACTTTATGAGACCGAAAACTACGCTTGCGGCGACTATAACCGAACTATTCCCACCCGGCCCTATTTAATCAC
>DYQT01000405.1 GCA_020719165.1 Draconibacterium orientale
AGCCCAACGAGTGAGCGGACTTTCAGCGGGATATAATTCCCATCAGGTTTAGCGAGTAAATCATAAAAGAATCCTTCCTCCTCATCCCATGCTCCGGTCCAATCTTCACCGATGCGGTTTAAAGACTCAGCTATGTAAACAAAATGCTCAAAAAACTTGGTGGCTACATCTTCGAAAGTCGCATCTTCCTGCGAAATTTCAAGTGCCATATCGAGCATGTTTAGGCTGTACATCGCCATCCAGCTTGTTCCGTCTGCCTGTTCGAGATGCCCGCCGCCCGGAATAAATGCGCTGCGGTCGAAAACACCGATGTTATCAAGCCCGAGAAATCCTCCTTCAAATACGTTGTTATCATTATGATCCTTACGGTTTACCCACCAGGTAAAGTTGATCAACAGTTTTTGGAAAACCTTCTTCAGAAAATCAATATCTCCTTTACCAGATTGTTTTTTCTCGGTGCGGTAAACCTGCATACAAGCCCAGGCATGAACGGGAGGATTAACGTCGCTGAATTTCCATTCATAGGCTGGCAATTGCCCATTGGGGCGCATATACCATTCCCTGAGAAAAAGGATTAACTGGTTTTTCGCGAAATCGGGATCAACCATTGCCAGCGGAATGCAGTGAAAGGCCAGGTCCCATGCGGCATACCAGGGGTATTCCCATTTATCAGGCATAGAGATAATGTCCTCATTGTTGAGTGTAAACCATTCGCTGTTCCGTCCGTTTTTACGACTCACAGGAGGTGTGGTTTGGCCAGGATCGCCGTTTATCCACCTTGGGATGTCTATATTATAAAACTGCTTGCTCCACAACATGCCGGCAAAGGCTTGTCGCTGGATATTTTTCAATTCGGAATCTTCGACACACAATTCATTGTAAAAAGCATCGGCTTCGGTAACACGATTGCTGAAAATAGTATCGAACTCATCCAAAAGAGGATTGCTTTTCAGTGCAATTTTGGATAACCGAAGCCGGATTTCATGACTTCCCCCTCCTGCAATCCGTAGTTCATAAACAGGAGAGAATTTTGTGCCTTCGTTTTTATCTTTAAACAGATCAAATTGTTGTGCAACAACAGCGTCATTAATGGCATCTTTTACAAATGGGCTGGTGTTTGGGATTCCAAAAAGCCGCTCGCTGTTTGTTTCGTTTTCAGTAAATAATGTGTGGTCAGGATTCTGAAAATAGAGATTGTAGCCACCAAGTGATTCATGTGTAATTTTTACCTGGCCGTAGTTTTTATTTCTTTTTATCAGCTTGATCGATGGCTTCTGATTTATAAGCCCGAAACTCCTGAGGTTGCGTAACCAAAGGGTTGGAAGCACAGATATACCGGCTTCTTCCTTCCCACGGTTATGAATAGTGATTTTAATCAGAATGTCATCTTCACCACCTTTGGCGTATTCGGTAAATACATCGAAATAGCGGCCATCATTGAATAGACCGGTGTCAACCAATTCATATTCGTCTTCTTCTTTTGATCGTTGCTGATTGGCCTTGAGAAGCTCTGCATACGGATATTCGGCCTGTGGATATTTGTACAAATGCTTCATATAAGAATGTGTGGGTGTGCTGTCGAGATAATAATACAGCTCTTTCACGTCCTCACCGTGGTTGCCTTCTGAACCGGTTAAACCAAACAACCGTTCTTTGATAATGGGGTCTTTGCCATTCCATAAAGCAACTGCAAAACAGAGGTTGCTGAATTCATCGCTGATTCCGGCAATTCCATCT
>DYQT01000406.1 GCA_020719165.1 Draconibacterium orientale
TGCTAAAGGCATTGCCGAACGAAGATAATACCGGAATTATTGGTGCTGTGGTTGCCGAATGTAAAAACTTCGAACCTGTTCAGGGAACCGAAAAAATAATTGATGGCATTGATGTGATTAATATCTGTACCGGTTTGGTTGCAGATGATCAACTTATTATAAAAGGGAATGAAATATTTGGTCGTAATTGTTATGGCGCAGGCGATTCCATCCGTATCGGCGAAGGTACCAGCGCTGTTTTGCGCGGCAACCAGGTAGCCTATGAGATACTACAGGATATGGGCGAAAAAGTGGATTACGACAAGTACCTGAATGTTTCGAAAGAGTACATCGATTCGCAGCAACATCCGAAGCGTGTTATCGCTGAACCATATAAACCTACCAAAGAACGCTTCAACGAAAAGCCATTTGTGCAGATCGACTGCCTTT
This sequence comes from Draconibacterium orientale, assembly GCA_020719165.1. Lineage (GTDB taxonomy): Bacteria > Bacteroidota > Bacteroidia > Bacteroidales > FEN-979 > CAIVAT01. The sequence continues at coordinate 430 of DYQT01000406.1, forward strand.
ATGGATTTGCCTGCAATCCCTGCGAATTTGCCTGCCCGCATGGTGCAATAACCAAAACCTCAACCAGCACGGTTCCTCAGATTGATTTCGACAAGTGCGTCGGATGTATGGATTGTGTGTATCAATGCCCCGGACTGGCAATTTTCGGTTATGCTCCCAAAAAAGACTGGCTTTTCCTACCTATCGAATATTTTGCTGATGAAAAACAGGAAGTTTATCTGGTGGATAACCAGGGTAAAAAACTGGGTAACGGTATTATCGAGAAGATTTTGAAAAAACCAAATAAAACTAACATTGCCCGCGTAAAATCACTTGATATTCACGGGGAGGCATTACTTGAAGTGCGTGGATTTGTAATAAAAGAAAATTTCCCCGAACCCGTTGTAATGCAACCCACCGAATATGAACGCGAACGCGAAATGTATGTTTGTCATTGCGACGATGTTACCTTGGGCGAAGTTGTGACTACCATTGGCGATCGAAAATTTATTTCGGTTGATGAAATAAAACATACTACCCGGCTGGGAATGGGAGCATGTCGCGGAAAGCGCTGTATCCCCAGGCTCAAACAGGTTTTGCGAAACAAAGGAATTAGTGTGGTGGGTGATGCTACTCCGCGTGGCCCGCTCAGCAATCAACTGGCTATGGGTGAGTTATTCCCCAAGAATGTCCGCGAGAATATAATCATCAGTAACAGTGAAAATTCAGTCCGCAAAGTGGAAGTTCAAGCCCTTATTGCAGGCGGAGGAATTGGTGGCAGTGCATTATTCAGATATATGGCCGAAGCAGGATTGAAACCAGCCATGATCAATTATGGCAGGGGTGCATCCTGGCGCAATATTGCCGGTGGCCGGCCCGCATTTAGTTTACCCGAAATAGCAGATATCGCCCGACATAACCTTGAAATTTTCAAAGAACTTCAAAAAATCCGTGATATTAACTTCCTATCAACCCGGTATGTGAATTTTGCCCATGATGATGAAACATACAAGGCTTTGGACGAATCGCGTTCCTGGTCGGATGCTTTCATGGTCGATCCCAAAGACTATTTGAAGGAGATTTCACCAAACATTAACCCCAATCTGGGCAAACACTACCAGGCAGCACTTATTACCCGCGACTGCTGGCAGGCAACCCCGGGCCGAGTAATCGACCTGATACGGCGCATCGGTATTGAAAAAGGCGGCAGGATTTATGAAGACTGCCAGTTGATAGATGTGCGTAAAGAAAACGGGAAATATACCGTTCTGGTTAAAGATCACGATAAACACTACATCGAATTCCATACCCCGCATTTTGTAAATGC
>DYQT01000022.1 GCA_020719165.1 Draconibacterium orientale
ATTTGTAAAATGAGATTTATTTCATACCTCGTATCGGGGTGCAAGTCGGGTTAAAGATTGGCTGATTCCCGGCAGGGAAACGGCGAGAAATAAAATGATTAGATATCTCATATTACTGATGTTCTACAGAGTTAATATTTCCGAAAAAGTACATGACTGATGATGAGAGCGCAACCCCAACCGGCATGATGACATTATTGGGACCCGCAGGCACTGATTGGGTTAAAGTGGCACCGGAATAACCGGAAGTGCTCACATAGATCAATCCACCAACCGACCAACTCCATGTGTCATCTTTAATGCTTCCATTAGTAAGCCAATTCCCTGAAGCGTTGGCGGCTATTGAATAATCTGCACAGATTGCCAATGCATACCGGCAATTTGATATTGTATCCGCTTTGCAAAACTGGGCATTGCCAGAAGAGTTTATGAATATTACATCGCCAATGGTTGAAGCTGCAGCGGCTGTAAGTGATACGATCCGGCCACTCGTTGAATGATCAAAAGAAGGGATTGCAGCTTGGGAAATGTTGTCTTTGACGTTCACGGATCCGGCAACATCCAACAAGGCAGCCGGGTTGGTAATACCAATTCCGACATTTCCGATATTACGTTGAATTGTATTCCCACCGCTATACATGAAAGGATTCTTCGTACTATCCTGTGCAAGGTTCCATGCGGTTGAATTTCCCCCCGGTGTACTGACTACTCCCCCGGTTACTTCGTTAAGGCTCATAGCGTCAATCCTCATGCCGCTTGTGGTACTGGCAGTTGTATAGAAAACAAAATTGCCCGGGGAGCTGTTCGTTTTGAAAAATACCGGAATTTCGATTACTGTTTGCTGAAAGTAAACAGGCTTTGTGGCAATTTCAGTGCCTATCCATGACAACGTACCTGTCGGCCCTGCAACACCAATAGTATAGGTGAATTTGTACCATGTGTTCGGTTTTAAAGGGGTCAAAAAATTAGATGATAATTGGCTGATATTTCCGGCTCCAGTTGCTCTGGTGAAAGTATAATCATCGGTTGAGTAGGCATAATCCCCTGCGGCTGTCCAGTAAGTAGAGCCGGTAATGGCCGCATTATTCAAAACCTCTGGCCCCAATGTTCTGCCTAAAACATTCAGGGTTCCATCAGATGTAAGGTTCATCAATTCTTCATCTACCACAACTTCATTTAACATTCCATTTTCCCAAGCAAGTCTATGGGTGACAGGATTGGTTGCCTGTATATCGAGATACTCATTCATGTAGTTGGTCTTATTAGCTGAACCATTCCATGCGTATCCTTGGAATTGATTTGAAGTTGAGTTTTGCTCTGGGGCCAATGCGGTGGCTGCACCGTTTGCCATATTAATAAAACCCATATAGTTTGTTTTTGCCACAGCTATAGTGTAAGATTGATAAAATGGAGACAACATTTGAGCTGCGGCATAACTATACCCGGCAGTATATGTATTTCCCTGAATGTTCACTTTATATAATGCTGATACATCTGCATTCCCATTTACACAAACAGTTCCATTTTTTGTAATTGCAAATGCAGGTACAGCATCTCCATTATTAGCATACATTTCAACCGGATTTACACCATCTGATGGGATAATAAGGTAGGCCGTTGGTTTCGCTGTAAATGTTCCACTTAACGTTCCTATCCTGACAAAATAATATTGTGCCGAACCATTCTGCGTTGTGGTTGCCCAATCAACAGGGGGAGTAAATGAAATTGTGCCATGTGTAGTTAAATTTATTGTTCCGTCAGTTACGGGCAACGTTGTCCAAGTTGATCCGGTTGTTGAATACTCAAACGTGCTTGTGGCGGTGGCACTTCTTGCAGTTCCAAGATTAATATAAATCGTACTAAATTTGTCCGATTTACCGACATAGATGAAGTCACCCACCACGTCAAGCAAACCACCCGAAACAGTTCCCAATGTTGTTGCGGCCTCCGTGGTAATATTTGTCCATGCGCCTGCTCCGGCTCTTTTGTACTGGACAAAATCAAATGCAGCGGTTCTTTTTACCTTTAAAAGCGGTGAGGTCGGGGATTCAATACTCAATTTGGCGGATGGATCAACTGTTCCTATTCCGGTAAAACCATTAGCTTGCATACAAAATATACTATCGTATGGCATTAATCTATCACCTGTAAAAAAGCAAGGTTTACCAATTGTTGAAAAACCATAAACACCAATGCCATTTGTAGCTTCGCCACTGATCCCGCGTCCTGCCAATGCGCTGCCATGTACTGCATATCCATAATTTGTTTCGCCCATTACAGAAGGATTACTCGTACTTGAATAAACATGAAAAAATCCGAATGGATTGGTAGTTCCAAACCCTATTTTATTGCTCATCGTGGGATAAATGTTGTTTGTTGCCCCAGGAATCCTTGCCCAAAACGATTCTGACTGTGTTGGCCAGGCTGCACGATTGAAAACACCATCTACAATAGTCAAGCATGAATCGGGAGTGGCATCAGTATCGAGGTTAGGGATAATGATACCATTTAGTCTGATTGATCCGTCAATCGTTAATTCATGTAGCCCTGAACGATACATTGAAACGGTCGTGTCTGAATTTGTCGGTAAACCACCACTTGTTTCCAGTGTGCGTATTCCACCAAAATATAGTTTTTCATCGAGTGGGATACGCATCGAACCTCCCGTTTCAATATCAATTAAATGTTCTTCTGCTGATGATTGTGTATCGTTATATGAAGGTGGTCTGTGATTGCTTAAATATATCGTATTACCTATACTGAAAATGTTTTTACGGGCCAACATTTTCGTTTGTGATTGAGTTTCCAAGAGTGCAATATTACCTCTAATCCCCATTAAATCTCCATACTCGATCCTGCCATTGCCATTATAGTCGGCCTTTGCTTTTTGTAAATCCGTTAAAGTTCCGATATTGTTTATATATCTGTAAATTAAAGTGACATCAGACAAATCAAGTTCGTTATCTCCATTTAAATCACCGTCTCCGGGACCTATGTAAGCACCAAATGGCATGGCCACCTGGTTGCTGTCTTTTGGGATCATAACCCCTGATGGGGTTAAACTCCACAACAAGCTGTCGCCACCCTCGTCAAGCATTGTCGGTCCCCAGTATAAATGCCCCCCGATATTTTTCAAATGAAGCGGTGTGGCTGTTGATCCTTCAGGCATGTAGAGATCAGGGGTGGTTACCTTACTGAATGAAGCAGGATTTTGACTGAACATTAATCCTGATGCCAGGATAAAACAGAGTGTTGCAATTAGCTTTTTCATGTTAAAATAATTTTGCAAGATTTATTGATAAATTGATGGTTGCGCCATTCCAGTCCGGGCTGGCAACGCTCAATCTTGTTACTGCTAAAAACGGGATGTTCAATGTCAAAGTAAGCAGTGAATTCGGCTCAATAGTTTCATTCATAAGCTCTTTTAAATTGTCGGAAGTTTTAATCAGGATCTGCACCGGGTTCACTGTCGTGTTTTCAACTGTTATCGTATTTAAAAGATGTTTAACCGGTATTACATTGCTCAGTAAAGCATCCGTTGAAATATTCTCAGCTGTAAAGTTGAACGGAAGGGGAACAGTTTTTGAAATCCAGTTCGCCCCGTCAAACCACATGAAATCACCTGCAGCCCCTCCCTGAGGCAGAGACCCGGTTCCGCCGAGCAGGTTGATCAATGTGGTGGTACCGTCCATCTTGTTTACAGGGTAATGATGACATAAAAACAGTGAAACTTGATGTTTGCCGATCCGGTCAAAGTACCTGTTCCGGTTAAACCGACCTGAACCGGAGTGTTGATATATATTTCACCTGGTGTTGGTGTCATATCTTGCAGTTTACCTGTTGCAGATTCAATAAAACTGTTTGGAAAGGTTCCAATACTTGCGTACACTTCATCGGCGATATACATTACATTAAGCTCCCGATCTCCGGCATTAATTGGCGTTGATGGTGATATATGGGCAGAAATCGACACAACCTTTACCGCAGTTCCAGCTCCTGGAGCAGGTATTAAAGTTTGGGCTGTATTTAATAAACTCGCCGCATAGGTGATACTGCAAGACTTAAGCAACTGAGCAGGAGGTGCCGGGACATGGGAAACAACCTGCGACGTTATCCAGGTCATCAGGTTGGCACCCGGGAAAGCCATGCTGCCGGATGGGATACTTGTAGCATATCCAACCGAATAGTGCCTGTACTCATAAACATGCCTGGCAACGGTGTCTTTGAAGGTCCTGGATTCGCCAGTAGTAATATCCGGGGTTAAAAACAGTGACCATAGTTCAGTCTGCAATGCAAGAGTTCTTGCGGGCACATAAAATAGCTCGTCATTTATGAATACTACCCCTTCAGATACGCTTATCGTTCCATCTCCAAAGGTGACAACCAGCCCCGCAACGATGCAATTGCCTGGTTGGCCCATCAACCCGTTCACAAGGGCCTTAATTCCTTGCTTTGTGGCGTTTTGGATAAACTCCCAATCCTCCGGCCTCAGGGGCTGGCCAATGCCCTCGGTTACTGCTAATAATTTATCCATGTTATTTCATTTGTATTATGAATGATTTCCCTACCATTTTGAATTTCTGAACATACGCCGCAATTGTGCTGCACTCTGCCTCGAGCGCCCAGGGGACTGCAACCACAAAATCAATCTCGGTGGTAACATGATTGGCGTAGCAATAGTTGTCTGGTTCAACCGCGTAAAAGTCAACTTCTCCTACGGGAGGCATGTCGTAGAAACACCACGGCCCGAGCAATGCGCCATCATTTTGGATGCTGATGCCGGTGGTGTTAAACATATCGTTCAGGTATTCCTCCAGGTAGCAGATTTGCGGGGTCATCCGCGCATCGCGGATTGAAACGACTCTCAATGCCCTTAACCGGTCAAGGATATCGCTCAGGTAGCTGAGGTACACTTTTACCCAGGCAACAAAGCCAACTTTGCGCTTTGCGAATGGCAGAAGTATCTGCCCGATTTTATATAGCGAGAACTCCCACATTATTCTTCGACATTTACAACCGTTTTGTCAATATATTCAAAGGTGGAGGTGGCCAGGTCAATTTCAAAGTGACCGGCATAGCTGTTTACAAACATGTCCACTTCAGCGTAAGTTCCACCGGCTTTTTTATGCCAGGCTTTTTCGAGTTTCACATCCACTACACCTTCAGCAGCCTGAATGGCATCAACGAGCTTTGAGAGCCTTAATATTCCGTCGAACTCCAGGGCATTGCCAAAAGATGCGATTGCATCTGTAATTGGAAACACACTATTGTCGCGGAGCAGGCTGTTGTTTGAATTCAGCACCATCCGGTCGCGGATGATCCGGATGTTAACCTTGAGCTGATCTGCCGGAAGGCTGACAATTTCCAGTTTCGTTCCCGCGTCACGCCATGCGTTCCAGAATGCGACAAAGGCGTCCTTTTCCTCGGTGATCAGCGCAGCTTTAATACCTGCAGTCTCTTTGGCCACCTTGAGTATTATTTTCCCGTTGAACTCCTGCGCAGCTGCATATTTTATGATCCGGGCATCGGGATCATACACAGCATAGGAATACTGACTATCAGCCCAAACAAGTTCGTGGCCATACTGATATTTTTTACTCTCTTCGGCATACCAGCGCAGTGTATGAGGCCGTTTGGCATTCATAATTGCACCAACCGAGGCAATAAGTTTGTCGAACAATGTTTCAACCGTCCAACTTCCAACGGCGAAAACGTATAGGAACAGCCTCCAGATGGCAACTTTCGAGGTGCTTCGCAAATCGGCCAGCAGCTGATCGGCATTATCCATCACATAGGAGGGGTTTTGAGGATCCACAACCCAATCGTGGAGCTCCTGCATGTCGGCCTTGGTCGTTGCCATGGCGTTGTATATTTCAGCGATCGTGCGTGCCATTATAGTACTTTCCAGATTATTTGATGAATAATTCCTTTTGATGGTTCTTCGAGGTAAACACAGGCGCGAACATAATTTGTCAGCAGCCCGATGATGTTATAGGTGTGTGTTTCGACGGTTGGATCCAGATAGACCATCGACCATGGTACATGACTGAAGTTAACTCCATCCAGGCTTTGGTCGATATACATCTTCACCTTTTGCGACCAGTCGCGTGGCGGAACATTGTTTAGATCACCATCACCAACACCGGTATAATTGATCTGCACGGTGAGCCTTTCACGAAGATTGTACAGCCTTACCCTGGGAAACTCCCGATCTCCGTTTACCAGGTCATAATCCAATGTTTGTACAACCATGATGAGATCCTTTTCTGTAAGCTGCACCTCTTCACCCATTCCTGAGACAGGGTTGATCACATTGCGCGAATAGTATTCGGCAACCAGATTATTGACAACCAAGGCAGGCTTATTAACCTTAGTACCGGCTGGTACGGCTAAATCAAGCTGCAGTTCAGGGTTTGCTTCAAGCAGGTCAAATACGCCCGCTATCGAACCCATCTCCTGCAAGGCAATGTCGAACACGGTTTGACCTGATTGAGCAGTTACAGATTTCATTTTATCAGCCCTTGTTTTAATAATCAATCAACATCTGTCACATCCGACATCGGGGCGATCCCGTTGCGAGAATAATAATCTGCCACACGTAAATCTATAACCGGCGTAGGTTTTTTAACATTGGTTCCTACAGATACAGCCATATCCAACCGAAGGCCCGGATTGGCTTCCAGAAGGTCAAACACCCCCTCAATCGATCCCAGCTCCTGAAGGGAAATGTCGAAGATGGTTTGGCCGGATTGCGCGGTTATTGATTTCATTGATAGCTTGCCTTAATGTTCATTGGATCTGTCATTTTCAGCTGCGAAATATTTAATCCATCTCCGACAAACTGAATGCGAATTTTCCGGACCATTTCTGATGGGTCTTCATCATTTAAAAACCCTTGTAATCCAACCCCGACAGTAGGTGATTGTTTATACTCCCCTTCAGCAGCTTCTAACAGGTCGGCCTGATGCTGAAGTGTAGAATCGCCGATAACGAAATCACCATTTTTGCAGGCGATATCCCCGGAGAGCTGGTCGTACAATATGTCGGTTACTACGGTCATTTTTAGCTTATCGTTCCTGTTCCTGTTGTTGTTGTTGCCCCCGTTTGTGCGGTGGCGCTCCCTGCTGTTGACACAGGGATCCCCGTTGCAACTATCACGGTACCTGTTTTTACGAATGTTTCGATCAACGTGCTCAACCGTTCTGCGAATTCATCATAACATGGTTCAGTTTTATCCATCATTTCGCGCATCAGTGATGAAATGCCTTGTTTCAACGGTTCTTTTTGCAATGCCATTTAAACCTATTTTAAAAGCGATTGATAATCCATTTTAAACTTTTCAAGTGCCGCGATGGTAGGGGGCAGTGGTGTTCCCGATGGGCCGTTGGGCGTGCTGACTGTAAGTTTGGAAATGATATCAGCAACCGATGACATTAGTTTTGTCAGGCTGGTCGTATTGTTTTTGATGTCAACTTTTTTGCTTACACTGTCAATCTCAACCACCAAACCATCCTGGTCATATTTGATGAGTTCAACCTCGTCGGCTTTGACGATCACCAGGTCACGCAGTTTACCCTGGCTCAGATCGGCAACCATCACCATACTGCCAACCTTTGGTTTAATCAGGAGTTTACCAGGATCCCCGATGCTGAACAGTTTCACCTGGCTAAGCTCAAGCATTCCATACATCACACTGCAATCCTTGCTACTCACCTTTGTTACCGTGGCGGTAAAGAATGGTTGTCCCAGGTCATTAAGACCTGAAATGTCGCGAATGCGCTGGCGTATTTCCCTCAGGTCGCTCATATTTTCATTCCCACTGTTACCTTACGGTGGCCACCGGCGCTGCTGATGGTTGTCTCTACCTCCAGCACGTAGTAATCGCCGTTTTTGAATTCGTAATCTTTATCCTCGATCGTGGCCTTGTACCCTGCATCACAATACGGGATCAACCATCCGGTCAAACTTCCGGAGTACCCGGTATAACTCTTTACCTTTAGTTGCTCCTGAGCCAGCGCCTGGAGGGTCGCCGTATCGCTGACCCCATCAATTTTGATGTTTACCTGGTCACCACCGGTGGATCCAGCCGACTCTCGGATCACCTTGCCATCCTTGCCCTTACCTTCCACAATCACTTCCACAACCCTGTCCCTGGCATCCTTATACTCCAGCTCACTTTTTTCGACATTCACCTGAAAGGAGTATTTTACCTCTCCGGTGATTTCCTTATACTGAGGATGCACCTGAAGGACTTTGCCTTTGATGTAAACATTCGCCTTGCTTTCCTCCTGTATCTTCTTCAGGATATCGTAAGCAGTTGCACCACGAATAATAAACTTGTCATATTTGAATGAATAATCGCAGTTAAGGGTGAATGAACCAACCAGAGAACAGATATAACCAAGGATATCCTTAACATCCGGAGAAACAAATTCTTTGTCGGCAACCGGTTTTCTGAATTGAAATATAGCATCCTCACAGTTGAGTTTAATCGCTCCGCCATCGGTGGAGATACTTTCAAGGTATCCTTCAAATTCAGTCACCAGTTCACCATCGTAACCTGCCTGGATCAGCACGGTGTCGCCCCTTTTAATGTTACTCTCAATTTCAATGGCCTTATTGAAACAAGTACATGGTAACACAATTTCGGCAGTATCACTCAATTGCTCAACGCTGCGAACGATTTTCGCACTGTCAAGCAGCATAAGCTTGTACTTTCCAACTGTTATCCTCCAGGTGATAGCGTACATTACTTGTCCTCAATTAAAAGTTTAAAAGCATCATCGCTGTATGCTTTAATTTCAAATGCCTGGTTGCATACTCCTTTAGTAAAAGGAAGATCAAAACTTTCAATGGCGATCGTTTCGATGTCCCGATCATTCAGCAACGTGCAAAACACTTCAATGGCCTGATGCTGTTTGAAAAATGCCCGCACCTGGTCAACTTCTTTCGGGTAGGTATCGTCATCGCTGATGAATACCCCGGATATTGTAATATCGACATCATCCTCTGTCCAGTGCTCTTTTACAGATCCGCGCTTGGTTCCTTTTGACACAGTACGCCTGGTGATCACATTTTTGAAACCAAGTGTGATTACCGGGTCAATGGGAAACTTAAAATCGGTTAGCCCTTTGCATTTGAATGTTAAGGGGTATTGGTGCTGCACCTGAAAAATGCTATTAGTTTCTCCGGCATAATCAAGCGAATTCCTCTCCTTATCATAAGCAATAATAACAACCTTGTCCTTTGCATAAAAAGGGGGCAGATTGAATCCGGCTGCGTATGTTGGGTTTATGTCCATTGCTTATGCTGTTGATTGTGCCATGCCGAGTACGCGCATCATGATCTGCGTTATCTGCTTTTCCAGGTCTCCTCGATTTTCTTTCAACCCGCCGCTGAAGACTATGTTTTCAACCATGTTCTTCAGGTTAATGTTTACTGAAGTGTTTCGTGCGCCACCGGAGGCAATGGCATCAGTGGTTGCTTTTGCCTTGTTATCTTTAACCGGCTTTGTTGGTGTTGCTGCGCCAGGAATCGAGGGTGGGGCTATTCCAAGAGGGCTTTGAGCAACTGCAGGGGTAACGCCTTCAACCTTTTGTTGTGCAAGGTTGAGCTGATAGTCTTTTTTCACTCCGCCAACCAAATCAGCGCTGGCCGAAATGGCATTTTTTACCGCATTGTATCCGCTTAAATCGGCAACGCCTTGTTTGGCGGTTTCCCAGGCTCCCTTGAAGTCTCCGGTAAAAAGTTTGTAGATTGCCGATCCCATGGCGCCAAGCCCGCTGATGATCCCCTTGATACGATCAAGAACGAACTCCTGAAGGATACTACCAAAACCCTTGATGGTGTCCCAAACAGTGAGCACAACCGCCCTGAAGCCTTCAAATTTATTCCAAGCGTAAACAATGCCTGCTGTCAGGGCTGCGATACCAAGTACCACCCAGACAATCGGATTAGCATCCATGGCCGCGTTCAATAACCACTGGGCTCCTGCCCAAACAGTAGTCGACGTTGCCACAACACCATCCCAAAAAGCCTTCATTTTTTCAGCGCTGGTGAGAAATAACACTGCATTCTTCATCATCATCATCAGGGGAACAAAGTCCGAAATGGTACTCATCGTTTGAACCGTAACATCCAGATAAGGATAAGCTGCTCCTGCAAGGTTAAACATCCCGATTTTAAGATCATCAACCCCTGCCTGCATCCTTGCCATTTTCTCAGCTGTGGTTTCCATCACAATTGCTGCCTGGTCATAGGCGGTATTAGTGCCTTGTATGGCTGTATTATACCTATCCATTTGGCCGATTCCTGAAATCAAGGCTAAAGCGGCATTCTGGTTTTCTTTTCCAAATAATTTTGTGACGAGTGCGGCATCGCCCATGATGGCTTTCAGGGGGGTCAGCCGCTCAGAAAGTGAAAGGCTTTTATCGCCCAGGAGATTGATGTCCACACCAGCTGCCTTTAGCTCTGCCTGAGTATCTTTTGGTAAAAAACGGCCTTCCGACAGTGTGGCAAGCATATTGCGAAGCGCAATCCCGCCTTCAGCTCCCTTTTTTCCTGCTTTATCAAGTACCTGTATTGCGGCATTGGTTTCGGCAAATGATACTCCAGCCATATTGGCGGCCATTCCTGACTGCTCAAGCGCCGCTTTAATCTGTGGCAACTCTGCCGATCCTTCCTTGGCCGCAGCGGCCATGATGTTCATCATTTCGGCCATCTTTGCAGATGCTGCAATCGGATCAGCTGTTGATACCTGGAACTGATTCATAGCTGTGGTAAGAACCTCGGTCGCAGCAACTGTATCTCCACCCATGGTTTTGCTCAGGGTTGCGACGGAATTACCCATTGCTTTAAGGGCAGCGGGTGTTTTGGCGATTTCAGGCGTGAGTTGCGAGAGTATCAACTTGTAACTTTCTATGCCCTGGGAGGCCGAGCCTCCAAAGGTTTTAGCTGACTCCCTGGCATATCCTTCAATTTCCTGAAGCTTTGATCCGGTTACCCCTGTAATGGCTGACAAATCAGCCATTGCACTATTTAGTTGTAACCCTGGTTTCATGACATTGTTGAACCCCTGGCCTAAACCATCAATGGCATCTTTAATCGCGCCTAATTTGAGAAAGGAAGCCCCAAATTTATCGCAAACACTTTGTGTTTTGGAAATGTTTTTTTGTAATTTTGTGGCAGAACCGGTGATTTGATCAAAAACCGCGTTTCCGTTACTGTCGAACCTTATTGTATATTCTATGGCTTTACTCATCGGCTCGTTGTTTGCACTCCTTTTTGGTATTGGGTTCGGGATTTCTACGAATATTTACCAGAGTTTTCTCAGGGTGTCAAAAAAAACCAACGATTTTATCTCGATTTTTATCGGTATCTCCCTGATGGCGTTCATCCTGTATCTGGGGATTACAACACATTAGCATTGGCTTCATTTTTTCTGATAAATTCCAGCTCACGCATTCGCATTGACCAATCCTGATCACTTAAGCTGTCAGGGTCTGCAATATTCATATAGTACCTCAATTGAGCATTCCCGATGCGCACCAGGTCATACTCTTCAACCCTGGCAGCCTCTAAAAATTTACAAGTTCAGCCTCTTTGAACTGAATGATCTCTGAGAGTTTGGTACAAGCGCCCAGGAAAAGGTCATCATCGGTTTGAATGGCCTCACTTCCGCCAAGGAAGCAGTTCTTGAGAATCGTCTCATTGAACTTCACATTGTCGGTTTTTCCGGCAACCGAGGCATAAGAAAGGATTTTACGATCTGGTTTCTTCAGGTAACAAATATGTCCATCAACGATTATTCCAAAAAGTTTGCCATGGTCCTTTTTCCAATCCAATACCTGCTCTGGAGTTACCTCTCCAATCAATTTTACTTTTGCCATGTCAATTAAGGTTTTTGGTTTTCAATTCTCAGGCAAATAAACGGAAGGGATACCTCCATGAATTTATCGCCTTGTTTCATCTCCTTGGAATCCTCGGTGAACTCAAGGCCCCTGATCTTGTCAACGATCAGCGTGTCGCCGTTTGAGGGGTTGCCAAACGCAACCACGGCATCGAGGCGCAATGAGATCACACTGCCACCAGCCTCCTTGCGAAGGGTTTCCAATTCGCTTTGAAGCAGGGAAATTTCACCCTCGTAACCAATGTTACCCTTCTGGATATGCAAGGGCTGATTGCCCTTGCCGTACACCAGTTCTTTTTCCTGCTTTGTGGAGTATTTAACTCCCCTGAAGCCGGTGATTGTGCGCCCACCTATCTCCAGGGTGAGGTCTGCAAATTCGTATTGCCGTGAATCAAACATGTGTGATTGATTTTATGATGTTAAGGTTTTGAATCCGAGTTTTACATCAATGTACTTCGCATAGCCGAAGGGTTTCACCTTCACTACTACATTGAGCTGGTTTGTGCTCACCAGGTTCTGCGTATGATCAATATAGCAGCTCACACCGGTGTCGTTCTGGTCGCCGGGGTTATTGCCAAGCTCCCCATTGACGGTCATGCTGTTGATAATGGCATTTTCAACCTTTGTTTCAATGCTTTTCGCTTTTGTAGCGGCGATGGTTCCGTCGTCATTTACAGGAATCTCATCCAGCAATTCGTTTAACAGGGTGTCGTAAGCTATACGATAAGCCTTGTCAACCGTGCGGCGGGCGGTGAGTGTGTGGTAATCATCAGTTGGCAACGTGCAAAGGTGATCATCTGAAAAGAAGTAACCAGTGCGGCCAACAAAGTTGCGCAGGGTTATGTATCCCTTATCGTGAACAGATCCCGGATCGGCCTGCTCAACAGGCTTATCCTTAAGATAGGCTGTGAGTGTAGCAAGAGCGCCATCTTTTACACGTCCGATGTTGCGCTGAACGGGGATAGATGCAATTCTACCGGCAAGTAACCCCATACAGGCATTGTCTGAACTGATTACCGTATCACCAATAAGAATTCCAACCCGGTTTTTTGTGAGCGTACCCTGATCTGTAAGGTTCGCGGGAACACCGGTATAAGCACGACCTTCGATTATAACGAACAAAGGAGCCATCAGGGTAGTTGTAGCCCATTCTGCCAGGGTTTGGGCGGCCAGTACTGCGGCAGCAACATCAGAATCAATGCCGGCAGTGACTGACGGGGTATATCCACCTGCAGGAGTACGTGCAACTATCAATCCACGCAAGCGGCCATTGGCGGCAAGTACAAGAGCTTTCCCATTTGCCGCGATAGTACTGTCAACCATCTGTGCAAGTGTAACTGTATTGGCAAACGCCATCAGCCATACTTCAGTACCCTCTTCCGCTTCAGCATAAAAATCACTGAAGATTTTCACGATGTTCGGATTGTTGGCCACGGTGATACCGTAGGTGGTTTCCAGTTCTGCAAATGATTTGATGATGTAGGGCGTAAGAAGGGCAAACTTGGTTGCTACAACAGCGCCGGTGCAAAGAATTCCGAGCACCCCGTCCGGGCTCGGTAAAACCGATCCGAGAGCGCCGTTTTCAAAGGCTATTTTAACTTGTGGTAATCCGTTAAGAGTCGACATTTATACCTCCTCGCGTTTAATGGTTACGATCTTCTTAACACCAAGATTTACGGCGTGGGCATCCGCGTTGTAACGCTCGATAAAACAGCATCCATCGGCAGTAAAATACAATTCGGCGGCATCGTGTGTTGCGAACACTGTTTTGGCACGTTCAGTCAGTGGTGGCGTGAAATTATCAGTTTTATCTTTTTCCGGTAACTCCTGATCCACCGGTATAACTTTCTTTGTCATAACACTCTTTTTTTGATGTTTAAATAGACGATAAGTATGTTTATTGCGATCGAAACCACCAACGCTATAATCAGCCAAAGGGGAGTCTTAATCATGACCCTGACCTGCTTTTCTGACTCCAGCTTAGATTTCTGTGTAAGGGTTACTTCCTGCCTCAATTTCATGATTTCACGTTCTCTGGATAATAAAACAAACAACAGGGAATCACACGAAGCAGTAACTTTCACACCTCCTGCCTGTCGTTCGATTTTGACTGTGGCCCGGCCTTGCTTTTGTTGCATAGGCGCAGGATCTGCATAACCGGTTGTATCATTGATCCACTTGTATGAAAGAAATGCAGATGCCGTGTCTGATTTGATCTTAATGCTATCCTGCCGAACAGTGGTTACATCGTAACAACTGTCAACAGATACCCTGGTTGAAACATCACTGACCGCAACGCGAATCTCCCTGGTCGACTTGCAACCAAAAATCAGCCCTGATACACACACCAACAGCACAACAATCATTTTCATCTTAAGCCTCCTTACAATAAGTGCAACTATCCTGTTTGCGCTCCACCATTCTAAGCCTTTCGGTGTGATCATTCAGCCTTCGTTCATGTTGTCTGACCTCTTTATCAACCAGCTCAATCTTTCCGTCATGAATCAGCCCCTTCTCACCAATCAACTTAATGTTCACATTCATTTCCTTCATTTCCGTGAGCAACCGTTGTAAGAAAAAGCCAATTACTACAAGGGCAATCCCAATAATTCCGCTGGTCATCCAAGTTTCAAAATCATTCATGTTTCGGGCTTGTATTAAAGGAGCTTACTCTGAACGGACTCATTTCGGCTCCTTTTCGCTTTGCGGGGGTTTTTACTATAAAATCTTTGAATAAATGGCTGCGTGGTACTTCGAGCGCAGCGATTTGGCCAGAAAGCGCATCTGGAAGTTGATCAGATCGCCTTTCCATTCAGGATCCTTATACCTGGCAAACACCTCTACCGTGCCGATGGCCTTCATCATTTCGTCTTTGTGAAATGCAAACGATGACACAACGTCGGTACCAGCTACAGGCGTGGCTGCCCATGCAGTCTTTACTCCTGTTGTTGAAATATAGGACGGTGTAATCGATGTGCGGTAAAGTTTAAAGCCAAAGAGCAGGTTTGTCTGGAGTACACCTCTGTAGGTGGCGATATCGGCCTCAATCAGGTTTGCTTCATGGTAGGGGTTCAGCACCAGTATGCGGCCTTCCTGGGGCACATCAAGCTGGTCGAACAACAGTTTTAAAGACAGCACATCCCCAAATGTAATTTTCCTGCCGGAGTTTCCATTGGTCGCGCCGGTGCAGGGGAATACCGGGGTATTGGTCGTAGTGCTTGCCGGAGCATAGTTCCAGGCTGCAAGTTTTGTTACCATACGCAAAATCTCTTGTTTATGCCCGTAAACCACGGATGACATTTTATCATAAGCGGCCTCCATTTCCTCAATGTTACGTACAACCGTTGTGGTTGTGTCAATCGTGCGCAGGGGAAGATTTAATGCAGTATCAGTTCTGGCTGCAGGTGCAGATGGCACGCCGGTGGAGAAGGTCGTATCAAGAACCGCCGTGGGAGTGGCCCCGGCTTCGGCCAGGTTGATGGTGTTATGGTCCACCAGGTAACTCATGTCCCTGGCTTCGTTCAGAAATGAATTCTCAGGATAAAAACCCTCCATGATAATATCAGTCCAAATTTCTTTCTGAAGTCCGGCCATTAATACCTGGCCATTTCCGGAAAAGGAAAGTAATGTGCCTGCCACCAGGGATGCCCCCGCGGCAAACACAGTTGGTACTCCGACCAACACGGCAATGCATAATGCAACCACCAGATTAAATACCAGGCTGCCGAAACTAAGCTTCTTCATTTTCATTTTGATTTTAGGTTAATAATGTATGGTTGCTTCGATTAACGTTTCGACTTGTAAGCAGCCTTCAATTCGGCAAACTCGGTCGGGTTTTCGCGTTGCATTTTGGAAAGTCCGACAGAATCTTCCTTTGCCCACCTGAGGTAGTCCCATCCCTGACGGTCGGCTGCCGATGATTGGCTGGATGATTTTGTTTTGTCGCTGAAGGTTTGTTTTGCAGGAAGGGTATCAATCAGGTCTTTTGCCTGGTTGAAATCGGTAGTGGCAAGTTTTTCAAAACTCTCACGTCTGTCGGCTGTGAGTTTGCCCGCTTTGATGGCGCCTTCAACCAGTTCTTTAGCCCTGGTTTCATTAAACTTTTTCAACTCTGTAACCGCCTCGTCACGCGATGCAGCCAGAGCCATGATAGCGGAATTCAGCGCTGTCGGGTCGATTTCCTTTGAAACCGACAAACAGGTGGCCGCTTCGGCGGTTAACATGATTTTGTCCATGGAATTGTTGTTGTTTTTATGAATGATTGAATCAATTGATAATTTAATAGCCTCTTTACTGGTGATCAGTTCCCCTTTGTCATTGTATAGCCTCAGGCAGGTCTGCCCCGAGGGGACTGGCGCCAGGGAGGCTTCCATCAGTTCCCACTTGGTTACGGCTGGCACCAGTCCCAAACCGGGTATGTCTTTAAGTTCTGCATCCTGGATATGTAAACCCATGGATGAACCTTTTAAAAATCCACGATCAACTTTCCCGCTAATCTTCATTGCCTGGGGATCCTCGGTGTCAAATACTTCATCAGCGATAAGTTTACTTCCTTCAACACGCAGGTTTTCCCAGCGACCGATGAGCTGCTCCTGCTCATGCAGGTAGAGCATCACAGGGTTATCCTTGAAACGCTCAAAACTTCCTCCGACATTCAGCACTAAAAACCCGTAAGAGTTCAGCCTGCTTTCATCGTTTAACACAAATCCCTTCGCCATGGCATTTATTTCATTAATCGCGGCAAACATACATTCACAGATCACGAAATCCAAAAAAGTGTGCAACCCTTGCACACTTGTGTGTAACCCTTGCACACTTTTTTGCTTTTTCATCATCGATCATTCATTTTTGTAAAAAAACTATGGTCGCGAAAAAGGGAAAGCCGCGTATCAATACCCGTAGCCCTGAAAAATACGAATATGCATACCTGCTATTTATGCAGACAGTCCCCGCGCAGGATATCTGTAAACGTGTAGGTATTTCTGCCCCTACCCTCAAATCGTGGAAAGATAGCGGCGGTTGGGAGGGAAAAAGAGCAACCCGAACCATTTCAATGGATGATCTGATGCAGAAAGCCCTGCAGCGCATCAATGATTTACTTGACAACAAAGAAGATTTCTCCGCAGATGCCTTCGCCAAAGCGGTCAAACAACTCAAGGAACTCAAAACCTCCAATACTGTTGATGACGATATCAATTGCTTTATGTCATTCCAGGACTATCTGATCCAGCAGCGGGTGAATCACCGCGAGCTTACCGATGAACTGATCAAATCTTTTGCTAAGTACCAGGACATGTACATTCAATTCCGTTTAGGCAATGGCAAACTTCCGGGGAAATAAGGAGCTGCAGCTTCGTTGGCAACAACGCATCGAATGGATGCAGGGGCAGTCATTCACCATCTCCGACTCTCCACAGGAGCGTGATGATCGGATCAACCGGGCGCGTAAGGATTATGCCTTCTTTGTCAAAACGTACTTTCCCCTGCTGGCACCTAAGAAGTGTGGCAAATTTCAACTTGATGCGGCACAGTATCTCAAACAAACTACCGAGACCAGGGCACTGTTTGAATGGGCTCGCGGTCATGCCAAGAGCTCACACCTGTCTCTGCTGATCCCATTGTGGTTGAAAATTCAACAACCCCGGCAGGTGCATGTCATGATCCTGGTGTCTAAGAGCGAAGAAATGGCCGTCAGGTTATTATCCGACCTTCAGGCTGAGCTGCAGTATAACCAGGCTTTTATTCATGATTTTGGTGAACAGATGAGATCAGGCAGCTGGGCGGATGGTGAGTTTCACACCACCGATGGCAGCCTATTTTTAGCGCTTGGTCGCGGACAAAGCCCGCGTGGATTGAAAGACCGTGGTAAACGCCCCGATTACATCGTGGTGGATGATATTGATGATGATGAACTGATCCGTAACCCCAGGCGAGTGGGCGATGCCCTTGATTGGGTACTGACAGCGCTGGCCGGGACCATGGAGATGGGGCGCGGAAGGTTTGTCATGGTCGGTAACCGAATCGGCAAAGACAGTATTCTCAGCCGGTTTGCAACACGCCCCGGAGTGCATCATACCATCGTCAATGCCCTGGACAAACATGGCCTGCCTTCCTGGAGTGAAAACTACACTCCGGATGAGATCCGAAAGATGCGTGAATTCGTTGGTGAGCGCAGGTTTCAAAAGGAATACATGAACAATCCGATCAACGAAGGCAGCGTATTTCAGAAAAAGCATATCCAATATGGCCCCATGCTCGATCTGAAATTCTACAAAACACTGATTTGCTACACTGACCCAAGTTTTAAAAGCTCCGCTACCGCCGACTTTAAAGCAACCATCCTGATCGGGAAAACCCCCGAAGGGCACTTTCATGTGATCAAAGCCTTTGCAGATCAAACATCGGTCATGCAAATGGTATCCTGGCATTACTCGATCATGGAATTTGTCAGCGGGAAAGTGCCCGTGTTGTATTACATGGAGAGCAATTTCCTGCAGGAACTCCTGCTCGATGAATTCAAGAAAGCCGGTAACCTCAGTGGCCAGCAGATACCGGTAAGAGGAGATGCACGCAAAAAGCCGGATAAGTTTGCCAGGGTAGAAGCACTACAGCCCATTTTTGAACGTGGACTGATTACCTTCAACGAAAAGGAGAAAGATTCCTTCGGTATGATCGTGCTGGAGGAGCAGCTGTTGATGTTTGAAAAAGGCAGCAAAAGCCACGACGATGCACCCGATGCCCTCGAGGGGGCAATTTGGCTTCTGTCGCAACGAACCCGTTCATCAAACGCGCAGTATATGGTTGGCAAGCGCGAAAACCGTCACTATTAATACCGAAATATGATCTTACAGATTTTCAGTTACACCATTGACCTGAAGAAAAAATGGTTTGAATTCAGATTGAAGATGGCCATCAGGGAGGCAGACAGAAATTCAAAACTATTCAACAAAAAATACATGGTGGTCGTGTTTAGCGGCAAACCGATAGTTTACCAGAAATCTGTCGTAAAAAACCTGATCAAACGCCGTGTGTTTTTCAAAAAGGGTGTGAAAATAGAACATATTGAAAAAAGGGCTTATTACACAACAACATAACCAGCTATGTTTTTAGAACAATCAGAACTTAAATCTGCGCTGTATGACTATCAGCTCAGTGAGATCACAGAGTCCGATCCGGATATCGTGGTCATGGCTATTTCAGCTGCGGTGGAAGAGATAAAAAGCTATCTGTCGCCCAACAACCAGGCGCGGTGGAACGATGGCAGAATCAGGTATGATATTGTTGGCATTTTTGCAGCAACCGGTACCGGGCGTAACCCGCTTATCCTTGAGCTGTGTAAAAGCATGGCGGTGTATTACATCTGCCGGCTGTCGAACGTGGACATTATCGAAGAGAAGTTGCAGAAGCGATACGATCGGGCTATTGACTGGCTCGAAAAGGTATCTGGTACCGGAAAGTCAGCCGGTGCGCCTGCATTGAACCCCGAATTGCCGGTACTGATCATTGACCCGGAAAGTGATGATGCTTTATCGTTTCGATTTGGCAGCCGGGAGAAGTTTAATCATGAATAAATTACCGTTGAAACGTCAATTAATCTCATCCAGAACCAATGACCACAATTAAAAAGGCCCCTGCAGCCGTTAACCTTAAAAGCTCTGGTACAAGCCAGCAAATTGCCAAAAACCGCAAAGATGGTTTCTATGCCAAAATAGCCCCCAAGGCAATAAGTCAGACCCGCAGCGACATTGCGATCTGGAAGGCTGCACTTAAACAGGCCATGCTCGTTGACAATCCGAAAAGATACAAGTTGCACAACCTTTACAAGGATATTCTGGTTGACTCGCTGCTCACCTCGCAAATTGAAAACCGCAAGATGCAAACTCTCGGATCAGCTTTCACGCTGAAAGATCAGGGTGGAACCATCAATGAGGAGATGACAGCATTGTTGAAATCATCCCGGTTTTATTATGATCTGGTTAAAAACATGCTCGATGCGGTGTATTCCGGTACCGCGGTGGTCGAATTCATTTCCGATGCCAACGGACTGCGTGTGATCACACTCCCGCGCAACAATATCCAACCCGAAAAAGGGGTACTTCTTTATGATGAAACCGCAGATGCAGGAATCGATTTTCGTAACGCGAAAGAATATGGCACCTGGTTGCTGGAGTTTGGTGAACCCACTGATTACGGGCTGCTGAATAAATCCATACCACATGTTCTGTTCAAACGGTTCGCGCAAAGCTGCTGGAGTGAGCTTTGCGAAATATATGGCATCCCGCCACGGGTGATGAAAACCAACACCGGCGACCCGGTAATGCTCACCAGGGCCGAACAGATGATGCGCGACATGGGCGCTGCCGCCTGGTTTATTATCGACGAAACCGAAAGCTTCGAGTTTGCTAAGGCAAGCGACACCAACGGCGATGTTTACAGCAACCTGATCAGGCTTTGCAACAATGAAATTTCGCTGCTCATCAGCGGCGCAGTGATTGGCCAGGATACCAAAAACGGGAATGAAAGCAAGGAGACCATTTCGGTGGGTATGTATCACAACCTCGTTAATGCCGATAAGCGGATGGTTGAGGGATACTTTAACACCGTGGCACTACCGGCATTGTTCCGTATTGGAGCGATTCCCGATGGTTTACTGTTTGAATTCGCTCCCCTGGAGGATATATCCGCCCTTTGGAAAATGACCAACGAAGCCATGCAATACATGGAGGTGGATCCTGAGTGGGTGAAAACAAAGTTCGGCATCGAAATTCTTGGAACCAAAACCCAACCCCAGGGAAAGGCAGCCTTAAGTTTTTTCGACTAAGCCCCTTTGAGGGGCTGCACAGTCATCTCAGCCATATTTACCATGTCGGTTGCAGTTGCCACCCGGTTCAACTTGCTGCCGGCAAACAGGACACTCCACGGTTTAACAAGAAGATATTCGATGCCGCCACCAGGCACGTTTACAACAAAAAGGAGTACAATTCAGGGATGCTCAAAGATAAGCCCATGAAGGCCCTTATCGGCGAAACCAACAGGGTTTTGGGCATGGCGGTTGATCAGGGATTAAAAGACAACAGGCCGCCTGCAGAGATGATCACCAAACTTCGCAATGATGTTTTTGTCTTTTCCGCCTGTAAAACCCACATTAATCTTAAAGAGGTTGGCTCTCACCTGGTGGATGAGAACGGCAACATAAACTCCTGGCAGAAGTTCAGCCAGCAGGTTACTGCGATCTACAAACAGTACAATGAGAATCATCTGCAGGCCGAATACATCTTTGCCACTTCTTCAGCCGAGATGGCCGCCAAATGGAACCGGTTTGCGCAGGATGGCGACCGCTACAACTTACAGTACCGCACCGCAAAGGATGACCGGGTGAGAGATGCGCACGCTAAGATGGACGGGATTACCCTTCCCGTTTCCGATCCTTTCTGGGATTCATATTTCCCGCCCAACGGATGGCGCTGCCGGTGTACCACTGTTCAGGTACTGAAGGATAAATACCCGGTTGACAATTCCACTGAAGCGATCAAGAAGGCAGATGCTGCCACAGTGCAGATAGATTCAAAAGGCCGTGACAGGGGTGACATGTTTCGGTTCAACCCTGGGAAACAACAGGTGATCTTCCCGCCGAACCATCCTTATTATAAGGTTAAGCAGGCTATTTCATCAATTGTTAATTCACTGATCAAAGACAATAGTTTGTCCGGTTTTGAAATGGTAAAATCGTTTGATAATGGAGGGGAAGTCGCAGTTCATGATTTGGTTAACAGAAAGGCTGGAGACTATCAGGATATACTATCGATCTGCACTCATTTTGCTAAGAAAGGCAGTAAAACAAAAATATTGCCTCAAGTACACTTCAAAAACCCCTTATACAAAAGTCTCTATGGTGATTTGATTGAGACACCTTTTGAAAACAAGTGCCCTGATTTTAAGGTTGAAAATCATTTTTACGAATATGAAAGTCATACACGCCCTTTTAATAAAAATAAAATACGGAAAATGATATCCCGTGGCCTTGAACAATCGTCAAGAATCGTTATAGATAACTCCAAGGGAGCACCTGACCATTATATTATGAGAACCATTGATAATAGAATGAAGGTAAATCAGAAAATCGATGAATTGTGGCTTTACGAGGATGGCAAAATAAGGCTACTCTATAAAAAGCAATAACCCCACATTGCTGTGAGGTCTCGCGGGAGCCGAATCCGCAGAATCGACTCCACAAAGATACAACCATTTTGCCCTATTTTTACATACGCTTTAAACTATTTTTAAACGACAATGAAACACCAGTTCCTGCATAACCTCATAACCGACCTCAAAGTTGAGCTGCTTGATGAGTTTGACAAGAACTTTGAGCGTAAGGCATTTTTTGACAAACCCTGGGAAAACACCAAGATGCCAAACCGGCGTGGCTCGCTGATGATGCGCTCCGGGGCTTTGCGCAGAAGTATCAGGGCAACCTCAAACGATAACTCTATCCGGTTTATGTCATCCCTGCCTTATGCGGAAATTCATAATGAAGGTGGTGTGATCACGGTTACGGCGAAGATGAAAAGGTATTTCTGGGCGATGTACTATAAAACATCCGGAGCAATATCAAAAACCTCGAAAGGCGAAGCCAGGCAAACGAACCGAAATAAGTCAATGAGCCTTGAAGCATCATTTTGGAAAGCGATGGCGCTGAAAAAGGTTGGCAGTAAAATCAAAATCGAGCAGCGACAGTTCATTGGGCCCCACCGCGAAGTTGACCAGTGTGTTGAACGCGTGTTGGACCGCAGCATGAAAGAATTTGAAGAGTTCATTTACCAAACCCTGAAAAAATGAAAAAGCTAATTGCAGATTTGAAAACACGTCTGGCCACTGTGGCCACGATCAGATACCTTGACGAGGATTGGGGGCAATTGGACTACTACAGTCCAAACCAGCCGGTAAAGTGGCCGTGTGTAATCATCGATATCAACCAGGCTGCCTGGAGCAACCAGGGATTGCACGTGCAAACCGGATTGGTGCAGGTTTCTATTCGGGTGGCCGACATGAAGCTGTCAAATACCAACGCGCTGGCCCCGCTTGCACAACGCGCTGCAGCTGCTTCTATCTTTGACCTGCTTGCCACCATCAACCATGTGCTGCATGGCTGGACTGCCGACTCGGCCAACGGCCCGCTCACCCGCACCCTCACGCGCAGGGTGAACCGTGACGATGGTATCCGTGAATTTGAAATGCTTTACTCGGTGCAACTTATCGACACCTCAGCAAAAATCGAGTTTGAAACCATTGATGTTCCGCCCAGGCTCACCGTAACCATAAAAAAACCCACCGTGTAGGGTGGGTTGTAGTTACAGACAGTGAGGAAATTTATTGCTTTACCACGGCCATTTGAGATCTGCGTTTAAAGAGAATAAAAACGGATGCAACTGCAGCAATTGCTCCAACAGCAATTGCACTTGCCGCCGTAGAAGCCCCTGTCCATAGTGCAAAAAACACAAGTCCTGACATGATTATTACAGACAAAAATGCACAGATAATCCCAATGAATGACATTCGTACAATGTTTTTTGTTACCCTGGTTTCATTTTCATGCCGGTTTTTCTGTTCCTTTTCAGCCATTACAACAATCCTATTCGCAAAAGTAGGATCTATTGCATTAAAATGCTGGAGCATATCAGGAGGAGGTAAATGTCCCTGATAAACCTGTGTATGCGTTACAGAAAGATTGCGGTGTGCGGACGTACTGTCAGGCTGTTGGCTTCTCTGTGGTTTCATAAGCATTCATGAGATCTTTACCTACAAGCATCCAGTCGTTAGCCAGCGCTTTTTCATCATCACGCCGAAATATCTTCTGTACATCTTCAGGAATAGGCGTATTTACCAACCCGAAAACAGAAAGGAATCCGTAAACGAACGATTTAACGTAAAGGTTCATAGCTGAATTTTTGACAAAGGTAATATGAAAAACACTAAATCAATACAAATCAACTCAAAAACGGCACAATAAAATCAAAATTGTATTACTCCAATAAAAAAACCCACCGTGTAGGGTGGGTTCCGTGGGTGAAATTAACTTATAGGTTAATTTATTGTTTACAAGGCTGATCCTTATCATCAATGGTTTTCAACTGTCTTGTAATTGGAATTGCAAGGTACACGTAGAGTGTTTTTATACTGATATGATACTTCGGCCTGATAAAGTTCCGGTAAACAAAAGCCGTGGAGATGCCTGGTTTCTTCTCCTGGCAATACAACTCCACGATTTCTTTCATCTGTTTAATCTTGTTTCTCCGGTTATAGGCCATGTTACGCAGTTTGATGAAAGATTTCGCTAATGATGAATTCCCCAAGGTTTTTTTCGTAAGGCCAGGCGCTTAAATTAAGCTCCTGGAGCATGGCCATCACCGCCCAGGCTTGCGCCATGTCGAGTGATAACTTTGCCGTAGGCTTAATCGAAAGCATCTTTTTGCGCACCCTGTTTTCGTATATTGCCCACAAAAGGTAAAAGACCGCTTTGTCATCAATGTCGATTAACCGAAGATTAGCCAGGTAGCTGCTCATGATCCTGCCCAGGGCAGCAAGTTGCTCCATGCTCAGGCGGATCTCCACTTTCTTCATCACCATGGCCACCTCAATCATGCGACCTTTGGTTTGATCCTGCTGTTGTCTGGTCAGTTCGCCCATAACTCCGCGTTTAAATAGGTTTCAGCGTACTTTTTGGCAGTACCCGGTAAGATGTTCGACTCGTACTTTGAAATGAACCTGAAGGCCCGTACCTGGCTTGCTTTGCTCATTTTGTTCCAACCGGCCATGGCTTTCTTTTTTGAGCTCCGGATCTTCTCATCATAGCGGTTCCAAAACATTTCAAAGGTTACTTCCTGGTTGATTTCGGTAATAGTAACAGTGCCTGACTTTAACTTGTCGAGTTCGATGATCTCGCGTGGCATGTTTTTGAGAATGTAGATCTGTTGTTTTTCGGAAAGATCGGCGTGGATCCCGTAACTCTCCAGCAGGGTATTGTCGTTGAAGATAAATTCAATGTAACCGGTAAATGTTGGCGATGTAAGTTGAAAGATTTTCATTGTGGTGGTGTTTTTGGTGTTGTAAGTACATTGGCTGTCATGTTCTCAAATTGTTTCACCAGGCGCTGGAGTTCGGAATAGTTGTAATCGTTCATCGGTTTGTGCAGATAGCCGTATTTGATCATCCAACTATTGAGGCGCGGCCAGTCGATTTCATGTTTGCCCCGCGACTGGCTCCAGATCACCCATCCGATGTTGTAACAGAGCGACAAAATACGCCGCCGCATCTGCTGGCCTTTGTAATCAACTCCGGAGTGGGTAAGGCCATGCTCCTTGCGGGTCATTTTCTCCAGGTGCTTGATCAACTCATCCGCCTCGAGGTCGCTCAGCTCGGCGCTGTTGTTTGTGCGGCCATCGGTAAAGCTGCTTACCAGGTCGCGGCAGTATTTCTCCGTTCCGGTTTCGTGGAACAGGCCATAAAGGCGGCGGTGACGTCCGATTGTGTGGTTCATTCGTCTTTTTTATAGCGTTGTGGATCCATTTCAACAATAAAGTCA
This sequence comes from Draconibacterium orientale, assembly GCA_020719165.1. Lineage (GTDB taxonomy): Bacteria > Bacteroidota > Bacteroidia > Bacteroidales > FEN-979 > CAIVAT01. Next base: position 25,488 of record DYQT01000022.1, read on the forward strand.
ATTTTGCTTTCTACATCACGAGAGGTGAGATACCAGTTGGTTCCAAAATGTGTCCAGCCTCCGTTGTAGGTTGCCTTAGCAATCTTCCAGCAGTTTTTTCTTGATTCGTATTGCGGACGAAGGACTGTCACGCCCTTTCTTACTAACTCTGCACGTTCTATTCTGTCCATAATCAGCGTATATAACAACCACAACCACCCTGATCTTCATCGTGACGTTTATCTGGCGTAATTTTGCTTTCAGGTACCAGCGCCTTACACGCAAAGCAATAGTTTCCGTTTTCTGCGGCATTGTTGGAAGTAAGAATATCCATGATCCCCAAAAAGGCGTGTTTTGCTTCGCGCGGGGTCATGGTTGGCACGCGCTCGGCAATTACAAGGTTCGCATACTCCCAGTGAAGGGCATAATCGTCGGCTTCTTTTACCGATTGTGAAAGCGGGTATTGAAAGTTGAATTTGCGCGATATGGCAATCATCAGATCATATTCAACATCGAAGTAATTCTTCAGGCGATGCTTAACCGGACGTGTTACATCAGATATGTAAGCTTCGCTGGCATCGTGGAGCATGGCCGCGACTTTATCTTCGCGACTCTGCACCATATTTTGAACGAAAATGCTGTGCTCAGCCACTGAATAATACTTCATCGTGTGGCCGTTCCAGCGGCAAAGGTTACTCAGGGAGTGGGCGATATCTACCAGGGTGATCTGATCGGGATCAGGGTTGAACGGATCGACCATCTTACCCATGAATGTGCGGATTTCTTTAGCTGTAGTTAGTAGTTCCATTGTTTGTTTTTTGCTTTGTTCCTCGCTGAATTGATTATAACTCTTATGACTTCTATCATTTTAGAACATGTCTCCAAAGTTGTCTTTCAGGATGTATTTCCTTTCCGGTAAAAACTTCTTCCCCTTGTTTTTCTTCAACTTTTCATCCCTTATCTCCAGATTTTCATAACGGGTTTCTGCTTCTTTGACCGCAACATTATTTTCATCAGGTGCGGTTTTCATTGCATCATTTGCGGTTTTCGTTGTATCAGGTGCAACTTCCTTCTTTGATTTATGCCTGTCAAGCCAATCCTTCATGTAACACGACTTGGAACAGAAAGGTTTTTCCTGTTTTGGAACAGCCACGTATTGCGTTCCACAAGTCATGCAATGCTTGTAATCAACCCTGCCATCAATTGGAACCGGCTCAGTGGCCGGGTTCGGAATCTCAGGATTCAGAACAGCGCCATTGCTTCTGGTCTCCTCCCGTTGTAAATCCAAAGGGATAGGTTGTGCGGTTTCTTGCACGATTGGCATGGGGCCCATTGGGGTTAACATTACTTCACGTGCCGGTACCCTGGCTTCATGCGGATGATGAATCGGCTCAAGTGACTCAAGAATGGCTTCTGGCTGTATGCCTGCGGACAATAATCGAAACACTTCCTGTATTTCGTCAAATGATCCATCAATGATTAATTGTACTTCCATAGTTGTGTGTTTTAAAAGTGAACTTTGTAGCGCTGGCAGGATTCAAACCTGCGACCTCCGGACTATGACGGGACATTTACAAACCCTAAACCGGCGAACTTTCAACTGCTCTTCAGCGCAAATTTTACTAAACTGTCGCCAGTTCCTCTTTCTTTGGTTCTACAAAGAAGGTCTCATCCTGGTCAACAAAGACCCCGATCTTTGGAAACAACTCTGACACTTCAGGGATATCGCGATCGGCGATAAGTTTGTCCTTTGCCGGTTCATCCTTTACGCTCACATACGAGGGCATGAACTCCTTCAGCAAGTTGGTAACCGCTCCCCAGGTGAAACCTTTGCGGGTCTTCAGCGTGGGAGTGCCGGTGCGGAACCCAAATACGCCGTGTACGGTTTCCATGCTTTTCTTTTTGCTGAACAGTTCGTTCTTGTTTTCCATCGCGTAGGTCTGCATCAAATCAAATGCAGTGTCCTTGCGCTCCTGAAGCTTCGCCAGCTCATCCTGGTACTTCTCGCGGATCTTGGTAATATCCACATCCATCTTTGCCGTGATGCGTTGTTGCCGGGCATCGGCATCGGCATAATCGGCAAACGATACATCGGCCATTTCGCGGGTCACTCCCGTTACTACCACTTTCTTTTCTCTTGTTTTGCTCATTTCAATGATGTTTAAAGGGTTAATAATTGTCGTTTTTAGTTGTGATTTTGTGCATGATTTCG
>DYQT01000145.1 GCA_020719165.1 Draconibacterium orientale
GAGTCTACGACTCATTCAGCTTTACTGGTACAATAGTGATCAAACAATTTGTTTTTTGAAAATCAGCTGGCATGTTTATTTTTGAGCCGTTTTTTTATATCCCGGAAAAAGTAGAAATCGCTTGCCCGGAACCTGAAAATTTCCCCAAGCGACATTTTGACCATCCGGGAATAGATGATCACAAAAATGAGGGAGCCGGCAGCGTAACTGACATTGGTTGACCAGGCAGCGCCGATGCCGCCGTATCGCGGTATCAAAAACAGGTTCAGGATAAAGTTTATCACCAGGGCAGGCATAAAGGTGTAGATGGCAATTTGTGGTTTACCCATTCCGGTTAGCCGGCTGTTCAGAATGCGGAAGCCGACAAGCACCAGAATTCCAGGTAAAACTATCTGGATCATCGCGACACTTTTAACAAAGCCTTGCCCGAAAACCAGGGGAACGAGGTAGGGGGCAATGAAAAAAATGAGAGCGCCGCCAAATAAACCGATGAGCAGCGAAACCCTGAATATCGAGGCAACCGTGCGATGGACGAATTTGTCGTCGGTGGTGTTTGCACTCCTGCTCAGCACGATTGATTCAATGGCAATGGGAATGTGCCATAACTGCTCGGCTATTTGCATTGCCAGCGAATAAAAGCCTACCTCTTCAAGGGTCGACAGCTTTTTCAGCATTAAAATATCGAGCCGGTAGTTCAGTTGCATGATGAAAATTGCGATGGCATTCACGAGCCCAAGCTTGATCATACTTTTCATGATACCCTCATGATATTTCCAGGTGATGTTGTACTTGAGCTGTACAATGATGATCCGGTAGGTGATAAAAAACATGATAAAATTGGCCAACGCAATGGAAAGGAAGGCCCCAAGAACCGACATTTTCAATCCCCACACGAAAAGAATGGTTAGCAGAAGGGTCATGATGGTTGGCCCGGCATTCAGTATGCTGGCTCTTTTAATGTCTTCCTTTCCCAGGAAAATTCCACCGGCGAACACATTGGTAAGGAGAAGCGGGATGGTAAGCAATACCAGAACGATAATCAGCGGGTCGAACGGCTGACTGTCGGAAAAAAAATAGACGAATCCGCAGATGAGGATGCTGAGCACACTTGTCCACAAAAGGAGCAGAAACAAGGCAGAAATAATGTGGTCTTCGGGCAGTAGTTTATTGCCGATATGGAAAATGGCGCTCCGGCGGATGCCCAGTTGCGTAAAGCCAATCACCATGATGGGGACAACAATGATGGCCGAATAAAGGCCAAAACCGGCTGCCCCGAGCAACCGTGTCAGGATCACCCCGATGGCCAGGTTGCAGAAAGTTACCGTGAGGTTGCTTCCCAGCAGGCTGAGTATGTCGCGCAGATAGCTTCTTTTCGCCAATTGTTGGGAGATTAAAAATTGCATTAATTTCGCAGACAAATTTAGTGGTTTAATTTTAGTATGCAGATTCCTTTCAACAAACCTTTTATTCCCTGGTTTTCGTTCAGGCATCTCATTGGTGGCGCTCTGTCGGGAACCATTGCCGGGAATGGGCGTTATACCAAGAAATGCCATGCGTTTTTTGAAAGCCGGTTTGGATTTAAAAAAGTATTGATGACCACCTCTTGCAGCGATGCACTCGAGATGGCTGCAATCCTCTGCAGCATTGAGCCGGGGGATGAGGTGATCATGCCCTCCTTTACCTTCATGTCGACTGCCAATGCCTTTTTGCTTCGCGGGGCGAAAGTGGTGTTTGCCGATACGCTGCAGGATGTTCCCAATATTGATCCGGCTGAAATTGAAAAGTTGATTACTGCGAAAACAAAGGCCATTGTGGTGGTTCATTACAGCGGTGTTGCCTGTGAGATGGACCGCATCATGGATATTGCGAATCGCAACGGTTTGTTTGTGGTAGAAGATGCAGCGCATGCCATCGATTCATTTTACAACGGGAAACCACTGGGTTCAATTGGCCACTTTGGAACCTTCTCTTTTCATGAAACTAAAAACATTATTTCGGGTGAAGGTGGTTTGCTGATGGTGAACGCCCGTGAATTTGCAAAACGGGCAGAGATCATCTGGGAAAAAGGAACCAACCGGGCTGCCTTTTACAGGGGAGAAATAGATAAGTACGGTTGGGTGGATATCGGATCATCATACCTGCCTTCGGATGCGGTGGCTGCTTTTTTATATACCCAGATTCAACGGTTCGACCAGATTCAAACCCGCCGGAAAAAAGTGTGGTGGAATTATGCCCGGTTATTGAAGCCGCTTGAAGAAAAAGGATTTCTTAAATGCCCTGTGATACCCGATTTTGCCACCGTCAACGGGAACATATTCTACATCACGCTGCAATCCGGTGAAATCAGGGATGAGTTGCTTAAATACCTTAAAACGCACGATGTCAGCGCCCTGTTTCACTACCTTCCGCTGCATACCAGTCCATATTTTTCTGATAAGCACGATGGCAGGGCGTTGCCCAACACCGACCGGTTTTCAGATACGATCCTGCGACTGCCTTTTTACAATTCACTTACCCGCCGGCAACAAAAATATATTGTTGACAAGGTCAGCAAGTTTTTTGCTGGCTAATCGCAATCGACTCTCCTGATCCTACCGTTTCCATTGCGGCAATCTCTGACCTCCCCGATTCTTTTCCTGTTTTCCGCACTTTTGAAAATTGTGCTCTGTAATGATAGATTTTGCTGAGATGGATTTGCAGAATGGGTGTCCATTGATTTATTTTAATTCTTTTTTTGAAAAAAACCTGAACAGTATTACTTTTTCAAAAATTTCCGATTAAGCAAATAAGTTCTCCGCGGTTCAGTGCCTTTATGATAAATGGAAAACCACTTAGGCACTTAGGTCACAAAGTATCACTGAGGAAAGTTGGAGATAGAATCTGTTTATCAGGAGTGTCTTTTAGTTGACTTGAAGGTAGTTGACATCATAGTATTTGGAAAACTACCAAAGACTTAGTGTTTCTGCGTGTTCTCAGTGCCTTAGTGGTTACAATAAAATCAAGTAGAATATCTCCGGGGGTCCCAATCCTGACCCTACCTCTTCCATTCCGGCAATCGTCCGGGTGTTACCGGTGCTCCGAGGTTTTCGAGTGCCCTCTCAAGATTTGGAATTTCGGTTTCGCCGATCTGTTTTATCTGATTATAAACCGGTGGAAATTCGGCTTCAAGAATGGCATACGCATCTTTTTGGGTTTGTGATGGTTCACCGGTAGTGTACCAGCTGATCCAGCTGAGTTTTCCCAAACGGTTGTTTAATGGTACCGGGGCCGGCGGGTTCTCCTCATCACTGGGCTTGATCGTGTTTCTGTTAAACTTTACATTGAGTATTTCGTCAAGCTGCAATTGCACTTCGCGCGCCTTTTTCATCAAATCGGGGCTGGCAGCAGGAGTGCTGTTCAATGCCTGCAGGATGCTCGATGCACGTTTGTTGAGGGTTTCGGCATAGTTTTCTGTTCCCTGCATCACGCGCGTGAGTTCGGCCACCTGTTTGTGGAAGGTCACCATCGCATTGCGGTCGCGGGCGGGAAGGGTAGTGTTTTGGAGAACCACAGCGTTGAATTCAACAGGGCCGGCAAGCAGCGTTGTTTCTCCGTTGGCAGTCATAGTTACACTTACCTTGTATTTTCCCGGCATGGCGAGCACGCCACTTCCATTGTCTCTCATGGGGTCAAATTTATCCGTTTCCACGGTGCGGGTCGACTGATATCTCAGGTCCCAGTTGATCCGGTTGATTCCTTTTGACGGGCTTTTCCGGATAATGCGCACCGGTGAACCAGCGGCATCCGTTACCGTGAAGGTGAGAAAAGGATCAATTTCAAGTTTTTCGGCCCGGAGGAGAGCCTCTGAAGGCTGTGGAACTGGCTCACCTTTTTTAAACAATTCAGCTTCTTTCTCTTTCCGGAGCTCTTTTTTTGTTTTGGGGATTTCTTTGATAAAGTAGGTGAAAACAGCCCCGAAGTCGGGATTTTTGGCAACGTAAACAGTCGATCCCTGCGATCCTTTTGTATCGGTTGGCAGATACATCAGAGCATCTTTAACCGGAAAGAGATATCCTGCCTGACCCAGGTTCTCTTTTTTCAGGTTTCTCAGCGGGGTAAAATCATCAAGAATGTAAAACCCGCGGCCAAAAGTAGCCAGTACCAGGTCATTCTCCCGTTTTTGAATCGTCATGTCCTTCACACAAACCGAAGGCAGTCCTGATTTCAATTGGATCCAGTTTTTTCCGCCATCAATGGTGAAAAATGCGCCAAACTCTGTTCCGGCAAAAAGCAGGTCGGGGTTGACAAAGTCCTGTACGATGCTGTGAACCGTGCCATTTTCAGGGAGGTTACCGGCGATGCTGGTCCAGGTTTTACCTTTGTCAGTGCTTTTCAATACATAAGGTTTGAAGTCGTCGCGGAGAATGTTGTCGAACGAAGCAAATACCACATTTTCATCAAAACGGGAGGCTAAAATATCGCTCACATAGGTGTTTGCAGGAATTCCGGGGAACTGGTCAATTCTCCTCCATGTTTTCGCATCTTCCGAAACCTGGATCAAACCGTCGTCGGTTCCCGCATAAAGCAGGTTTTCTTTCACCGGCGACTCATCAAAGGCGATGATTGTACCGTACAAGGAGGTTGAAATATCTTTTTGTATGGCATCAATGGGCCAGAATTTTCCCATCACCGGCCAGGTATTCCGGTCGATTTTGGCCGTGAGATCATCGCTGATTACCTGCCAGGTATCACCCCGGTCGTTGCTGCAAAAAACTTTGTTGGCAGTGGTGTAAAGCCGGGTTGGCGAATGTGGACTGATGATGAGCGGCGTATTCCAGTTCCACTGATAACTATCTTCTCCTTTGCGAGGCTCAGGCCTTATATCAACGGATTCCTGACTTTTTCGGTCGTATCGCACCATTCCGCCATATTGCGATTCGGCGTACACGATGTTGGGGTCAACAGGGTCGATTTGCGACCAGAAACCATCGCCGCCATTGGTGTTGAACCAGTCGTCGGAGAGAACTCCGGCACCTGCTGTAGTTCGCGAAGGGCCTCCCATGCTGTTGTTATCCTGGGTGCCTCCGTAAACATAATAAAAAGGGGTTGAATTGTCGACCTGAACCCGATAAAATTGCACGACCGGCAGATTCGATTTGAAAATGAACTCCTTGCCGGCATCAAAGGTTTCGTAAGCGCCACCATCGCTGCCGATAAAAAAATGTTTGGTGTCGTCGGGATCAATCCACATGGCATGATCATCCACATGACGTTTGTTGTTACCCACTGATCTCCAGGTTTTTCCACCATCTTCGGTGACCTGTGAAATCGTTTCAACAGAATAGACCTTGTTTGCATCCTTTGGGTCGCAAAAAATTTCGTTATAATACTGACCTTGAGCCGAATGGTCGCTCATTTTCTGCCAGGAGGCCCCGCGGTCGATGCTTCTGTAGAATCCTTTGGCATCGGAAGTTGATTCAATGATGGCATATAATATATCGGGATTTACAGGAGATATGGAGAGTCCGATACCACCCATGTCGGCACCCGGAAGTCCTGAAGTGAGTTTATCCCACGATTCACCTGCATTGGTCGATTTGTAGATGGCTGTTTCGGGCCCTCCGCCAATTTTGGTAAACACATGACGCCGGCGTTGTTCCGATGATGCATAAAGCACATCCGGGTTCCTCGGGTCGAGGATGACATTGTTTACACCGGTATTTTCGCTGATATCGAGCACCTTCTTCCAGGTTTTTCCTCCATCGGTGGTTTTGTACAAACCACGCTCACCTCCGGGTCCCCAAACGGAACCTTCGGCGGCGACATAAACAACATTGGAATTTCGTGGATCAATAAGGATTCTGCCAATCTGGCGCGAATCTTTTAAACCCATATTATTCCAGCTTTTCCCGTTGTCGGAACTTTTATAAACGCCGTTTCCATAACCAAGCGAACGCTGATGGTTGTTTTCACCGGTTCCAATCCACACAACGTTGCTGTTGTTCGGGTCAATCACCACGCACCCGATGGAGTATGCGCCATGGTTGTCGAAAACCGGTTCAAAAGTGGTTCCGTTGTTGACAGTTTTCCAAACATGACCCGAAGCAACTGCCACAAACCATTCGCTGTGATTATTCGGGTTTACAGCGAAATCGGCGATACGACCCGAGCAAAATGCCGGCCCGATGCTGCGGAATTTCAAACCGCTCACCAAACCCGAATTATACACCGAGTCTTCTTTAGGTTTCTCTTTGTCCTTGGATTTTTCCTTTGACTTGTCTTTGGGCTTTTCTTTGCCGGTTTCCTTTGATTTGACCTTTTCCGGCTTGTTTTCTGCAAAAGCCGCAGTTGTCAAGCTCAGAATAAATGCCCAGGAGAGCATCCACATTAACGATCGGGATAATTTCATAGGATGATTTTTTATTTCACGCAGATTTTCGCAGAAAAAATTGCAGATTTTCGCAGAGGAATAATTATCTGCCGCAATCTTCTTCCTTTTCTGCAAAATCTGCGTGAAAAATTTATGTTAATAATTGTTGAATCATTTTCCTTGATGGTTTAATAATTCCTTTCTCCGTGATAATTCCGGTGATGAATTTTGCAGGCGTAACGTCAAATGCCGGGTTCAAGGCCGATGACTCCGGTGAACATACGAGCACCCTCGCTAATCTCCCTTCGCTGGTGATCCCGTCCTGATAAAGCACTTCGTCTTCACTGCGCTCTTCGATCGGGATGTGTCGTCCATCAGGGCATGCTAAGTCAAATGTCGAAGTTGGGGCCGCCACATAAAATGGAATGCCATACTCCTTTGCCGCAATTGCTTTTTCGAGGGTTCCGATTTTGTTTGCAGTGTCGCCATTGGCGGCGATACGGTCGGCTCCAACGATCATCATGTCGATTTTTCCCAACGACATCAGCCATGCGCCTGCATTGTCGGGAATGATGGTGTGAGGCACGCCGGCCTGGTTGAGTTCCCATGCGGTAAGGCGGGCGCCTTGGCTTCGCGGACGGGTTTCATCGGCATAAACGAAGATTTTTTTTCCCTGCTGATGCGCCAGATAAACAGGCGACAAGGCGGTGCCGAAGTCAACAAAGGCCAGCCAGCCGGCGTTGCAGTGGGTTTCAATGTTCATCCCCTCTCTGATCAGTTCGTTTCCAAATTCGCCAATTGCCCGGGAATCTGCAGCATCACGGTCGGCCACCTGCTGTGCTGCAGAAACTGCTGCTGCGCGGGAAATGAGCGCTGCCGCAAATACCTTCTCAACAGCATGAAACAGGTTTCTGGCCGTTGGGCGGGTTGCTTCAATGGCGGCTTTTGCGTTTTGCAGAAAAATCAGGTATTCGTTCTCCGGAGCCTCCAGCGCTGCCTGAGCCATGGCAAAGCCTGCGATTGCCCCGATGGCTCCCGCCCCGCGCACCATCATGGTGCGGATGGCATTACAACTTTCGGAACAGAACTTCGCCTCCTGAATGCTGAATTGAAAAGGCAACAGGTTTTGTTCAATGAAAAAAACCGAGGTTCCGTTCATCCATACGGTGCGGTAATCGATGTTATTAACTTTCATAGCTTGAACCCCACCCTAAATCCCTCCCCAAATGGGGACCCCTCCCTAAATCCCTCCCCAAATAGGGAGGGACTTTCTGCACCTCGCTTTTATGGGGGATGAGGGGGATGGGGTTATAAAATTTTAAATCCCACACTAACTACAAACAAATTCCCTTTTGAATTCACAGGATAAACCTCTCCGTCATTTCCCGTCACATCATTGATGAGGCTGTTCAGTCCTGCCTGATAGCGGATGTCGAGTGTAAGGAACAACACATCGATACCTGTACCTGCCTGGATGTACCAGTTTGTGGTGTTCAGGCTCGATTTTTCGATGGGGCCGGTGAGGCTTACATCTTCAATTTTTGAATTAACCACAAAAGAGACTTCGGGGCCGACCATGATCCGCCATTTGAAAATTCCAGAATTAATAATCGTGAAACCAACCAGTACCGGTATGTCAAGTGTTCCAACTGTTACCTTTTGCTTCCAGTCATTCACGGTGTTGAGACCGAGATTTTCAAAAGTGGCCCCCGAGAGCGTATAATAAAATTCCGGCTGCAGGTGAACCCGTTTGCCGATGCGGGCAAAGGCTCCCACATGAAATCCCGAATTCATGGATGATTTGATCGAGTCAAGATTGGTGCTGAGTTTGGAGGCGTTGTACCCAAGTTTTAATCCAAAGTCAAACTGTGCAAACGTTTGTTTTGAAGCAAAGAATGAGGCTCCGACAACAATCAGGACGAAGATAATTTTTTTCATAGGGTTTCAGTGTTTTCGAGACTCTTAATTACGGACAAAATTATTAATTTAAAATTACAATTGATGTCAAATATGACCATTTCTTTTTTTAAATGGATACTCATTTAATTATTCCGCCGAAACAAAAAAAATATTCGGGCTACTTTTTATTTTGATGTGCTGGGTATAAGTATTACCTTAGCATAAAAAAA
>DYQT01000146.1 GCA_020719165.1 Draconibacterium orientale
TAATTTTCTTTGTTGGCTAAAAAATCTTTCAGCATTTCATTGGCAACAATCGTTTCCTTGAAAACAAAAGCTCCTGATTTCGGGGACTTAACCATGCGGATGACTTTCGTGAAATCTTTTCCGGAGGTAGCTTTAAACGAAGCAACTACTTTCTTTGCCATATCTTAAATTATTTAATTTCTTTATGAACTGTAATTTTCTTTAAATAGGAATTGTACTTTTTCAGCTCAATTCGTTCAGGCGTGTTTTTCTTATTTTTCGTAGTAATGTATCTGGAGATGCCTGGAACACCACTCGTCTTTTGCTGTGTACACTCTAAAATTACCTGAATACGTTGGTCTTTGCTCTTTTTTGCCATCTTGTGACTTCTTTATTTTTCGGGACTGCAAAATTAAATCATTTCCCGGAATAAACAAAAATTATTTCTACTTTTATTTCCTGGATGGAAAAACGCATAGTTCATTTGAGAACATTACAAGAAAACACAAATAAAAACACCTTGAGCATCTGGAATTCATACATTAATGGTTTTAAAGCATACCTGCAACTTGAAAAATCTTTGTCGGCAAACTCGGTTGATGCCTATCTGCATGATGTGACAAAGTTAACACAATTTATGGAATCCATAGGGTTGAACGTTGGACCGGATAAATTGGAACTATTTCATTTTCAATTATTTTTAAAATGGATTACAGAACTGGGCATGACATCAAGCTCACAGGCCAGGGTCATTTCCGGATTAAAAGCATTTTACCGCTACCTTTTATTAGAAAACATGGTAAGCGCCGATCCGACAGCAAACATTGATTCTCCAAGAAAAGGTTTGAAGTTGCCTGTGACCCTCTCGGTAGGCGAGATTGACCAACTGATCGGGCGATTAGACCTCAGCAAGCCTGAGGAAAAAAGAAACAAAGCGATGCTTGAAACCCTTTATGGATGCGGACTTAGGGTTTCCGAGTTGATTAACCTGAAAATATCTAACCTGTTTTTTCAGGAAGGTTTCATTAAAGTAACCGGTAAAGGTGACAAGGAACGACTTGTTCCAATCGGAGGTGTTGCCCGAAAAGAAATTCTTTTTTACCTGGCAAACCTGAGACCCGGGATTCCTGTAAAAAAAGGACAAGAAGATGTATTGTTCCTGAACCGGCGTGGTAAAGGTCTGTCGCGGGAAATGGTATTCACCATTATAAAGAGACTGGCAACCCAAACCGGGATTAAAAAAAAGATCAGTCCGCACACCTTTCGGCATTCATTTGCAACCCATCTCGTTGAAGGCGGAGCCGATCTCCGGGCCGTTCAGGAGATGCTGGGACATGAATCTATTACGACCACTGAAATATACACCCACCTCGACCGTGATTATTTAAGAAGTACGGTGATACAGTTTCATCCAAGAAATAAATAATTCAGGATGGCAGAAAGGTGATCAGAAAAACTGGTGAATTGCCTATTTAAATGGTGAATTCGGTTCCTTGGCCATGTGGTTGTACACCATTTTATCCATGAATTTAGGGAAAAACTTATTCAAAAGGACTGTCAGTTTACCCTGGATTGTGAGAATGAGGCGATCTTGTTTCTTTTCAATTGCCCCAATGATCTGGCGGGCAACCTCTTCGGAAGACATCAGTTTTCCTTCATCAAGCGGGGTTTCACCTTGAGCGGTTCCATCCTTTGACAGCGCCACATTGCGAATGTTTGAGGTGGTAAACCCCGGGCAGGCAATGAGAACGTGCAACCCTTTTTTAAGATTTTCGATGCGCACCACTTCCAGAAATCCCTGCATTGCAAACTTTGAAGCAGAGTAACCTGTACGCCCCGGAAGCCCTTTGTAACCCGCGATAGATGAAACCCCAACAAGCGATCCTTTTGAAGCAAGCAGATATGGCATGGCATACCTGGTACAATAAACTGTTCCCCAGAAATTGGTGTCCATGAGCTTGCGGATTACATCGAGATCTACCTCAGAAAAGAGGGCGCGCATGGAAATACCCGCGTTGTTGACCAGGATATCGACACGACCAAACCGCTCGACCGCCTTTGCAATCAGATTTTCACAATCAGACTCGCTGGTAACATCGGCCCGAACATCAAGAATTTCTGAGGAAATTTTAAACAATTCAGGATCAGAAACACCTGTTCGTGATGCTGCCACAACTTTTGCACCCTTTCGGGCCGATTCAAAAGCCAGCGCTTTCCCTATTCCGGAGGATGCCCCGGTGATGATGATAACTTTATCTTTCATGTTTCAAATGGCAAATGGCGAAATTAATACTTTTTGGGTAACAACCATTTTAGTATATTCGTGGATTAAAACCGTACAATGACTGAGCGTGAATTATTTTACAGACACCTGGGCTTACCCTCATTTTACCCGATGGGGTTGGAAATGGTGAAGGCGGAGGGAATTTATATCTATGACAAGTCAGGAGAACCATTTATTGATCTGGTTTCGGGGATTGCAGTAAGTAACACGGGGCACCGCCATCCGCAGGTACTCGATGCCATTCGCGATCAGCTTGAAAAGTACCTTCACCTGAATGTTTACGGCGAGTTTATCCAATCGCCCCAGGTGAGGCTTGCTGAAAAGCTGACAGGTCTTTTGCCGGGTGAACTCGACTCTGTATATTTCGTAAATTCGGGCAGTGAAGCCATTGAAGGAGCTTTGAAACTTGCCAAACGATTTACCGGGCGAACCGAAATTATCTCCTTTGTTAACTCCTACCATGGCAGTACACATGGGAGTTTAAGCATTCTGGGGAATGAAGAATTAAAAAATGCATTCCGTCCGCTGCTTCCTGATGTTAGGCTGATCGAATACAACAATTACAGCCATCTCAGGCATATATCTGCCAGTACTGCCTGCGTGGTGCTTGAAATGGTTCAGGCAGAAGCAGGTATCATCCCTGTTGCGGATGATTTTTTGCAACAACTGAAAAAGCGATGCCGGCAACTTGGAGTGCTGATTGTTGTTGATGATGTTCAAATGGGTATGGGACGTACCGGCAAATTCTTCAGTTTTGAACACCACGATTTCGTGCCTGATATACTTGTTCTTGCAAAAGCGCTTGGAGCAGGAATGCCGCTGGGGGCTTTCATTGCCAAAAAATCAATGATGGATTCTCTGGCCTGCAATCCTGAACTGGGTCATATCACCACCTTTGGCGGTCACCCGGTGTGCTGTGCTGCAGCGCTGGCCGGAATTGATGTGCTGCTTTCGGAAGGGCTCATTCCTCAGGTGGAAGAAAAAGGGAAACGGCTTGTTGAAAGATTATCCGGCCATCCTGCCATTTCGGAGATTCGAAGATGCGGGTTGGCGCTGGGTGTTGACCTGGTACAACCCGAAAAAAGAGCCCTGTTTATGACCAGCGCATTGAAGCAGGGATTAATTATTGACTGGTACCTGTTCCAACCGGCCACATTCCGCATTGCGCCTCCCCTGACCATCACCCAATTGGAGATTGACATGGCCTGCGAAAAATTGCTGCAAGCATTGAATCAAATAGTTTAACAGGCAGCGTTAAGTGACATAACAAAACATGACCGTATATTTATTACCGGAAGAGCCGGTTTTTCCTCCAGTTGAGGATGCCGAACCTGATGGACTGGTGGCTGTTGGAGGCGATCTGTCGGCCAACCGGCTTTTACAGGCCTATGCAAATGGAATATTCCCGTGGTTTAAAGATGAGGAGAACATTTACTGGTTTTCTCCCGATCCCCGCATGATCTTGTTACCTGAAAATTTTATGCTGTCTGATTCGTTGAAGAGGATTATAAATGGGAAAAAGTTTAATGTAAAGTTTAATACGGTTTTCGGTCAGGTGATCAGGGGATGTGCCTCAGTTCCACGGCCCGGACAGGATGGAACCTGGATTGATGATGATTTCATTGAAGCTTACACCAACTTGCATTTCCAGGGATTTGCCCATTCAATTGAGGTTTTTTTCAAGGAAAAACTGGTTGGCGGCCTTTACGGCGTTTCACTTGGCACAGCATTTTTTGGTGAAAGCATGTTCTTTACCATGAGCAATGCCTCTAAAATAGCGTTATATGCGCTGGTACAATTGTGCCGGCAAAAGGGGATAACATTCATCGACTGCCAGATGGAAACGCCACACATGCAGCGTTTTGGCGCCTTGGCAATTGACAGAAAAGATTACATGGTATTGTTAGCAGAATCGTTGAAAAGCAAGGTTTAATCGATGCCCAGCTTTTTTCTGATCTCTTTCGGGATGGCATTTTTATGCACCATGATATCCATGGTTTTCAGCCTTACATAGGCTTCTGATGCGTAAAAATAGCCCTTGTAAGGACTGCCGTCAATACCCCATGAATTCTTTATTAAGTAATATTTGGTGCCATTCTGATCTTTGGCAATACCCGTGAGGTGCATTCCGTGATCATCTGTAGTTTGGTAGTTATCAAATTCAATCTGACGCATTTCCTGGGTAATTTTCCTTTCAGGATTTGGCTGCTCAAATTTGAAGAGCAGTTTATCTTTGTCGGCATCCGACATTTTAGACCATTTTCCGCTCTCCATTCCTGCAATTTCAGGAGCATTCTTGTCAGGAACCACAGCTACCCCATTTTTCCATGAGAATCCTTTTTCACTGACATCGGCGCCCCAAACAACCGTGTATCCTTTCTCAATTGAGTTGTCGATCACCTGGATGAGCTCATCGACCGGTAGATTGTATACCTCGCCCAACTCCCAGTTATCCGGGATTTCGATGATGAATTTCGAATAAAACGGATGATGGGTATAAGAACTCAGTTCAACATAATCATCCGGATTGAGCCCCATCATATCTGAAAATGATTTTGGAGAATAATCCTTGCCTTTGTATGTAAATTTCTCAGAAACCTTCCCAAGATAAGCATCAAGCAACCCATTGAAACCCCGGTGCCAGACTGGCGTTAGTTTTTTGTTTGAATTCTTCAGAACTGCCTCAACATTAGCGTTTAAAACTGCATCCATCTCGCCATGAACAGGATTCAACTCTCCGATGGTATTGCCTGAGTATGCCTCCTCCGGCATCATGCCATATTTACGCAAAACACTTGTTACATCGTGTGCGGCTCCTCCACCCCCGAAATTATGTTTTCCGTTAAAACGAATATAAATCAAAGCTTTGTCGGAATATGCGTTGCGAACACAAAACATTTCCGACAGGTCGAAGGTATCTTTACCGGTACGAAGCAGTTCAGATTCCAGAAAGGATATGGCTGAATAACTCCAACAAGTTCCTGACCGATATTGATTTTTAACAGAAGTAGCCGGCAATTGCTTTACCATTGTAAATATATAACCGGAATCATTTTTTTTCTCTTTATCCCGGGCAAAACCTGCTGAAGCGGAAGCCAGAAAAAATCCTGCAAGCAATAACGAATAAACTCTTCTCATGGTTTGTTGGTTTTGTTGTGAAATGAGTAATAAAATGGTGATAATTAAGCGTGACATGTGACACATGACACTTGACGAATAATAAAACGGTTTAATGATTGAAAGGCCAAATGTAATGAGATAACCGCGACAACACAAAAAAAATAGTTGATCGGGGTTATTTTGACGATGAATGGTAAAAAACGGGACACCGGACTTGTGTCATAGGGCTTGTGTTTAGCAGGAAATGATCAAAGGTATTTGAGGGAACTATTCAAAAGGATGATGATTGTCAAAGTCGGGACGGTAAAAATCACTGCTTTCAAACTCCTGTATCCAACCGTTGAACATACCCAGCTTTTCCATCTCTTCCACAACTCGGCTGTATTCTGATTCTGTCACTCTACGACCCAATTGCGGATGATTTTTAACACGATTTGTCGGATAATATTGTGCCATCAGAGAAACATGAATGCGGGGTGAAATTTCTTCAGCCAGGAATCGTAAAACACCCAGACTGTTTTCAACATGTCCGGGTAAAACCAGGTGACGAACGATGATACCGGATTCGGCTGTATTTTCCTCATCGGTGATGAGCGATGCACCTTTCTGTCGGAACATCTCTCTGATTGCTTTTGCAGCAATAACCGGGTAATCTCTTGCTCCTGAATAGTTCCAGGCAAGGTTAGAATCAATATATTTATAATCTGGCAGATAAACATCAATAATCCCTTCCAGCGTGCGGAGGGTTTCCACCTTATCATACGCATTGGTGTTGTAAACCCAAACAGGTTTGTAACCCATTGAAAGGATAATATTGATAATCACCTTCATCTGAGGAATGAAATGTGACGGAGAGACAAATCCCACACGATTGACCCCCTGATCGAGGATTGCAGTGATTTGAGAGATGATTCCTGACAAGCTATCAGGATCAGTTGTCCGCACTACCCTGGGAATTGCCCTGGCCCCGGAGTTAACCGCAGGGTGAGAAGTGATTTGATAATTCTGGCAATATATGCACTGCAAATTACAACTGTTAAAGAAGATGTTGCAGATTCCGTTGGCGCCGCTGATGGCGGGCTCCTCCCCTTTGTGAATGCATACAGAGGCAATGCTGAATGATGCATCGCTTTTGCAATAACCGGAACCTCCTTTATGCCGGTTGGCATAACAGTTTTTTGGGCACAATGCGCAATTTTCGAGCTCCTTTAAAGGATCAGTAAAGTCATTAAAAGTGAAGACAGGGGTCTGTTTTTTCATTATTTTTGGCATTTCTGTACAAAACTAAGGATAAATGACAATCGAACTCAAAAACTACTCGCACATCATCTGGGACTGGAATGGTACTCTGCTCGATGATGCCTGGCTATGTGTGGATGTTATGAACGGAATGCTCAGTGAGCGCGGCTTACCATTAAAAACAGTGGAAGAATACCAGGAACTGTTTGATTTTCCGGTTAAAGACTATTATGCCAAACTCGGCTATAATTTTGATGAGGAGTCATTCGACAAAGTTGGCATGGAGTTCATCCTCCGTCATAATATGAGGCAAGCTGAAACCTTGCTATACCCTGAGGTAAATGAAGTGTTGAAACGGATTTCAGCATATGGCCTTTCCCAGAACATTCTTTCGGCAAGAGAGCAAAACGAACTGATATCCGAAACCCAGGCGCTAAAAGTATTCAGTTATTTTGACCGTATCTGCGGACTTGAAGACCATTATGCACATGGAAAAACCGATGCAGGAATTAAACTTGTAAATGAAATCGGAGCAGAAAAAGATAAGATACTGTTTATTGGCGACACCCGGCATGATGCGGAAGTTGCTGCAAAACTTGAAATCGATTGTATTCTCATTCCAAATGGCCATCACAGCGAATACCGGTTGTCTCAATTGGGTTTGCCCATAATCCACTCTTTAAGTGACTTAATTAAAACATTATGATGACATTGGTTAAATCATTTGTAATCATATTTCTATCGTATTTCATTCTCTCGGAAACTGCCACACTTGCACAATCCGTAAAAGGACAGAGCATGCGCATGCATTCGATACCGCTAAGCCGAAAAAAAGACACCACCGCGAGGTCAGTCGCCAAACCGGTAATTGGGTTTGTCAGTTTGCAAACGTATGAAAATTCAGGAAATGAGACCCGAGAGGCATTTGACCTGCTGAAGTCGTTCGGCGAATTTACAACCGAATTTCTAACGGTCAGGGAATTAGAAAAATCATCAAAAAAAAACAGCAGGTATTCAATTATTTGGATTCACAAATCGGATACTACTCCATTTTCAAACCTGGACACAAATACCAGGTTGATTCAATCGTTACAAAAGTATGTTCACAATGGTGGCAAACTTCTACTTACCCTCCAGTCTGTGCATTACCTCAATTTCCTGGGATTTGAAGCCAGTAAACTGCAAGACAGTATCAAATCGTGTCGGGACGAAGGTTATGGGCGCCGGCTCGGAATACATTCATTCAGAGATCATCCTATATTCAGCGGGTTAAACGGAGGAGCATACATTTGCAGGCCTGTAAATGACACATCATTGAAAATCACAGGTTTATTTGGCGATCGGCTTCCAAATAAGGGCAAAGTCGTGGCGGTTGACTGGGACTACATTTTCCTCCGGGAAGATTCAAAACTGGTAATTGAATATACACCAGGCAACGGAAAAGTTCTTGCAATAGGTGGTTATATGAATTTCAGCATTCCCAATTCAAACAGTTCACATCTGGAACGGTTCACCCTGAATTGTTTTCATTACCTGAATGATCAAATGAAAAGGCAAACGGAATTTTACTGGAATTATACCAAGTCAGAGATCAAATCATGTAAACCTGAACCCGATATTGACCAGCAACATATTACTCCTTCTCCATCTGTAGAATGGGTGGTGAAAACCAGTGAAATAGATCTGAAACATCGTTTTGCCACTGAGAATTTCTGGGACGTGGCGGGAGAGCGTATTTTGACCATGGGAACCGAAAATGGGGGCATTGAAGAGGTTTGGGCACACCCCTTTATGGCCTTCAGAGTATATGAGGCAGGCATCACATTTGATTACAAAG
>DYQT01000407.1 GCA_020719165.1 Draconibacterium orientale
GCCGTAACCGTAGGTAAAAATGTCCATTTTTCCGTCGCAATTGTAATCGGAGGTGATTACCCAGTCATGCAAATCAGGCAGAGTAAGGGCAAAGGCAGGTGCGAAGGTATAGTCGATGGTGTTTGGATTTCCATGGTTGATAAAGGTAAGTTTTCGGTTGCCATGCCGGTCGAAAATGAGCAGATCATGGATGCCGTCGATGTTGAGGTCGATGGCACAAAACTGGCAGGAATTCAGTCCGCCCGCCCAGGGAAATTTGAGCGGGGGCCCGGTAACAGTTGAATTGCGGGCATGGCCAGCAGGTAGAATAGTCAGGAACAGGGCAATCAACAATGAATAAAAAAAAGGGGATGTTGGTGATTCGTTGATTCGCATCATTTTACAAAGTTATCCAAACTTTTTCTATCTTTGAATAAAACTTGAACAATCTGAAGCAGTCGGGCTTCAGATGCTTTACCATAACATCAATAATCCAACATGCCCCGAATTCTAATCATCGACGACGAAAGAAGTATCAGAAACACCCTTCGTGAGATACTGGAATATGAAAAGTACACGGTTGATGATGCCTCCGAAGGCGAGACCGGATTGCAAATGGTGCGGGAAAATAAATATGATGCGATTCTTTGTGATATTAAAATGCCGGGAATGGATGGCATTGAAGTACTCGCAAAAATATTTGAAATTGTTGACACTCCGGTTGTTATGATTTCCGGACACGGAACCATCGACACCGCCGTGGAGGCTATTAAAAAGGGCGCTTACGATTATATATCCAAACCCATCGACCTGAATCGCTTGCTGGTTGCCCTGCGCAATGCCCTCGACCGTACACGATTGGTTGACGAAACCCGCTTCCTGAAGCGTAGGATTGGTGCCAACTATGAAATGATCGGGCTGAGTGAACCCATGATGCAGATAAGGACCATGATTGCAAAGGTGGCGCCAACGGATGCCCGGGTTTTGATTACCGGTGAAAATGGAACAGGGAAAGAGTTGGTCGCACGCCACCTGCATGCACTGAGCAACAGGAGCAGCGCGCCTTTCATCGAAGTTAACTGTGCCGCAATTCCTGCCGAACTGATCGAAAGCAACCTTTTTGGGCATGAAAAAGGATCATTTACCTCAGCCATAAAGCAGCATAAAGGCGATTTTGAGCAGGCCAGCGGGGGAACCCTTTTTCTGGATGAAATTGGCGACATGAGCTTGTCGGCCCAATCGAAGGTTTTGCGTGCCCTGCAGGAAAACAAGATTACCCGGGTGGGAGGGGAGAAGGAAATTCCCGTTGATGTGCGGGTGATTGCGGCGACAAATAAAAATATCAGGGAGGAGATACAGAATAAAACTTTTCGCGAAGATCTCTATCACCGGCTGAGTGTCATCGTTATCGAAGTACCACCCCTTCACAAGCGTCTTGACGATATTCCATTGCTGGTAGGGCAATTTCTGGCCGATTTTACAACAGGAATGGGTAAACCACCCATGGAGATTTCACCCGAAGCGATGGATGCACTGAAAGAGATACACTGGACCGGCAACATCCGCCAACTGAAAAACGTGGTGGAGCGTATGGCCATCCTGTGTGAAGGGACCATCACAGATGCCGATGTTAAACGTTTTGCGATCTGACCAATCGCGGCTGTCTCATCTGACCCGTTCTTATTGAATATTCCTTAAATCCGCAACAAATAAATAAGCGACAAGTTTAACCAATATTTTGATTGGA
>DYQT01000147.1 GCA_020719165.1 Draconibacterium orientale
TCAGGATTTTAAGCCCATGGGCTTTTAGAAACCGGGGACCGACACTGAAATCTCCGCTAAGATTGTGCAAAACGATGCCGCTTCTTTCACGTGCGGCAAGATGTTTTATTTTGGCGAAAATGCTGTCCCCCTCAAAACCAATGTCAGTAATTTCCAGATTGATTCCCGAAACATCGAGATTGGTATAATCCATGCCTGCATCTGCCAGCGGTTCATTTTCATCCTGCATATGAAAGCGGGTATCAGTGAGGTTAACCGATGAAATGGAAATATGCCAGGGAACGGCCGCTGTTGTATCCGTTTTTTTTCCGGTGTCTTTAGATGCAAAGTAGTCGATGATAAACTGAAAGTTTAAGGTGCTGTCGCCCCGATGGGTGAGTAGCTGTACGTTCCCTTTTTCAATAAAAACCTTGCTGATATTAAGTTGTCGCGTTTTAAATTTCAGAAACCCGGGTCTTATCCCAAATTTATGCGCTGAAAATACAACCTCCTTTTGCAGGTCAAGCACCCTGATATCTTCAATCATCAGTCCGTTTTTAATTGAGATATTGAATCCTTTGATCCGGATTTCAGTTTTCAGCTCTCTGGAAAGATAGTCGGCGGCCAAACGAACCAGAATGGTTTGAACTGCATCGCTCCTGAAAACCATGTATAGGGATATCACCAATGAAATTATCACCGTGACAATATAGAGCAGTATTTTTAATCCTGTTTTTATGGTATTTTTGCGTTTAATTATGCAACACTATATTCTCGGTATTGAATCGTCGTGCGACGACACCTCTGCAGCCATCATTTGCAATGATGTTATTCTTTCGAACATAACTGCTAATCAGGACGTTCATCGAAACTTCGGGGGCGTGGTACCCGAACTTGCCTCTCGTGCGCATCAGCAAAACATTATTCCGGTTATTGAAGCTGCTATCAAAAAAGCAAATATAGTTAAAAATCAACTTTCCTCAGTCGCTTTTACCAGAGGTCCGGGGCTGCTTGGCTCCCTTCTGGTTGGAACATCCTTCGCGAAAGCCTTCTCACTCGGGTTAAACATCCCGCTTATTGAGGTGGATCATCTGCAGGCCCACATCCTGAGTCATTTTATACGAAATGATACGCGTTCCAACCCTGTGCCGGATTTCCCTTTTTTATGTCTGACTGTTTCCGGCGGACATACCCAATTTGTTCTGATCCGGGATTATTTCGACATGCAGATAATCGGCCAAACCATTGATGATGCTGCCGGTGAAGCATTTGACAAGTCGGCTAAAATCATGGGGCTTCCTTATCCTGGAGGGCCATTGATTGATAAATATGCGCAAAGCGGTGACCCTAAGCGATTCACCTTTTCAAAGCCCAATATTCAGGGGCTTGATTTTAGTTTTAGCGGATTAAAAACCTCATTCTTATACTTTTTGCGAGACGAGCTTATCAAGGATGCGGATTTTATCGAAAAAAATAAATTTGATCTTTGTGCATCCATTCAAACAACAATTGTGGAGATGCTCATGACCAAACTCAGATTAGCCATGGAGCAGACCCGGGGACTCGCCAAATCGGGTCCCGCCAAAGCCAGAGGTTGGGTGGACGTGGCAATTGCCGGAGGAGTTTCGGCCAATTCCGGATTGCGGAAAGCGTTGGAAAACGCACGCGATCAATTTGGCTGGAACATTTTCATCCCCCCGCTTCAATATTCCACCGACAATGCAGCCATGATTGCAATTGCCGGCTATTTTAAATTTCTAAAGGGAGATTTCAGCAGTCAGTCGGCAACACCTTATGCCCGGGATGCGGGGCGAGGAACATTTGAAACGTGACGCGTGACGCGTGACAGGTGACACGTGACAGGTGACACAGGATATGTGACGTGGGAGGTAGGATGTTTATTTTGTTCCAAGAATTTCAAACCGGTCATCGTTTGCGGGGCTAAAGCTTTTCCTGCTGCGATTGTAGTGATAATAATCCATCATTTTCATTCCTTCGGGCAGGTGCTTGGCGATGTACTGGTTCATAAAAAAATCATACAAGTATCCGGCGTGCTTTTTTCCAAGGTAAGCAGCCATGTCGTGTACATCCTTGAGTTGAAGGGAGTCGATGCTATACTGATATTGTACGGTTCCGGAAAATGGATCATTGAAAAAGCGACCGTCAAAAGAATCGAAAGCCGTGTGGGTGGCATACAACACCACTTTTCTGGTATTTGCAGCGCCGGCTTTGCTCAAATCAAACCAGCAACTAAAATCCACTGCATTCAAATTGAATTGTTTGTAGTATATCGTGTCGAGAAAAGCGTCTTCCTCCTGAAGTGGATATAAATACTCATCCAATTGCAACTGTGCAACGTTCAGGATATAGGATTGCGGTTTTCCGGTCATAAAGGAGTCGATGGCACTATTCAGGTACACGTTAAATCCAAGGGAGCGCAGTTCGTCAATAAAAGCATTCATATAATTTTCCAGGATGGTGCTATCATTGACAAACTGGATATACTTACTTTCGGTCCAGAGCAGAGAATCCTGTTGTGGAGGTGTAAGCGTGTCAAACCCGGCAATTGACTCTCCTTTGTGGTTGTATTTATAAACAAAATCGGTTGGATTAACCAACAAATTAATCACATTCGGCGATTGAATAAAGGTGTTGGCAATTTTGCGCTCGGGTAAACATGATTGCAAAGCAGCCAGCATGATCAAGGTAAAACAAAGGATGTATCTTTTTTGGTTCATCTCCCTCTCCGTTTTACCTGCCCATTAGCATTTGTTTACCAAATTTCCGTCCATAGTCGATGCATCTCTCCTGCACGCCGGGGTGGGGTGTAAATCTGATCATCAGTCCCTCATCAAACACCTTGAGTTTCAGGTTACTCATGGCAGATGTCATTATTTTTGCACCTTCACCGCTCCACCCGTATGAACCGAATGCGGCCGCCAGTTTATTCCTGTCGCGAATCGGATTTATCAGGGCAAAAACCTGGTATATAGGTAAAAGTACATTTTGGCTGAAGGTGGGGCATCCCAGAACAATGGCGGAAGCCTGGCTGATTTTTAGTTCGATTGTAGCCGGGTCCATCTTTTCAATGTCGCATAGGTCAACATCAAGGTCACCTGCCTCTTTGATTCCGCGGGCGATCATCTCAGCAATAATTCTGGTATTATGGTATGCCGAAACGTAACCAAGGAAAACCCGGTTTGGGATTTGCACGGTTAAGGCTTCCCGTGCATATTGTTCTGAAAGATCGACATATTTCTTCCAGTTTTTCCGTAAAACGGCGCCATGCCCCGGTAAAATAGCGGTAATGTCGAGCGGTCGGATCCTGTCGATTGCCTGTAACATGAATTTACTGTAGGGTTTCATGATTACATCGTAATAATAGCGAAAGGCATCGTCGAAATCGCCTACCTCATCATCGAATAATCCGGAATTGCAAAAGTGTTCACCAAAAATATCGCAGGTAAACAACAATTTATCTTCCTGCAGATAGGTCATCATTGAATCGGGCCAATGGAGGTTGGCGGCTGCCACAAACTGAAGGGTTTTATTACCAAGGCTCAGTGTTTGTCCGTCTTTCACGATCAAATGCGGAAAGTCGGTTCCCAGCAGGTCGCGGAGGTATCGTATGGCATTGCCACTGCCCACAACCTTCGCACGGGGAGAAATTTCGAGCAAACGGGAAAGACAGCCTGAATGATCCGGTTCCGTGTGATTCAACACGATATATTCAATCTCCTCAGGATTAACCACCGATTTGAGTTTCATCAGGTAGGTATCCCAGAATTTCTCCTTGACCGTTTCAACCACGGTTTTTTTCGAGGCATTGATAAAATAGGAGTTATAGGAGGTACCATATTTGGTCTCCATCACGACATCAAATGTTACGATATCGGAATCGAGAACCCCAACCCAACTCACATCGTCGGTAATCTTTTTTACCTGATTGTCGGAAACCATCATGCATTCACTTTTGGTGGAATATTTATTAGCAACCAGTATAGTCCCGTGGTGTTTATAGCATGTACAAATGAGTCAAAATCAACAGGTTTGACCACATAACTGTTTGCTCCCAAAGCATATGCTTCCTGGATGTCGGGATCTTCTTTTGAAGATGTGATGACCACCACGGGCAACATTTTCGTCATTTCATTTGATTTAACCTCTTTTAGAACCTCCAAACCACTTATTTTCGGCAGTTTAAGGTCAAGAAAAATCACCTTGAGCGTTTTAGATTTATCACGCTGTGAAAACTGGCCGCGGCTAAAAATGAAATCCAGCGCCTCCTCTCCATTTTCCACAATGCAAATATTATTGGCCAGGTTACTTTTCTTCAGCGCCCGGGTGGTTAATTCAGCATCGCTGGGATTGTCCTCCACAATCAGTATTTCAACGGGATCAAATGGTTTCATATGGTAAATTAATGATGAATTGTTTATTCGAACTACGCTCGTGTTTCAGTTTTCAAAGGTAATGAAAAATAAAATGACGCACCTTTTCCCACCTCTCCGAAGGCCCAAACTTTTCCACCGTGCCGGTGAATGATTCGTTGAACAATGGCAAGCCCAATTCCGGTTCCATCGAATTCTTTCACGGTATGAAGCCGTTGAAATGCCCCGAAAAGTTTATTGGAATAGGTCATATCGAAGCCTGCGCCATTGTCGCTGATGCAGTATTCAATGGCGTCATTTTGCGAAGTCGATGAAACTTTAATCTCGGGAATTTCTCTGTGTGAAGAGAATTTAACCGCGTTGCCCAACAAATTAACCAAAACCTGCCGAATCAGGATATGGTCGCCTTTTGCCGGGAGAACATTGGATAAATTGAAATTTATTTTCTGCTTTTCCTCAGGGCGGGTGATTTCGGCAAATACAATTGAAAATAAATTTTCCATATTTATCGTATTCATATTCATATCGATACGATTCAGGCGCGACAAAGAAAGGAGGTCGTCGATGAGCTGCCCCATTCGGATGGCATTTTCTATTATCACCCCGCAAACCCTCTTTCCCTCCTCATCAAATAAAGGCAAATAATCTTCCAGAAGTATGCGTGTAAAACCGTCGATGGCTCTTAGCGGCGCTCTTAAATCGTGAGAAACAGAGTATGAAAAGGCTTCAAGTTCTTTATTCGAAGCAGCCAGTCGCTGGTTGGATGCCTCCAATTGTGCGGTCCGCTCCCGAACGCGCTGTTCAAGTTCGCTGTTTAATTTTTTAATTGCATCCTCAGCGGCACGACGGTCGGAAATGTCTTCAAGATATCCTTCAAGATACTGCAACTCTCCTGCATCGTTGGAGATTCCCCTCCCCCTTTCCCAAACCCATTTGATATCGCCATTTGCAGTGATGATCGGATATTCACTTTCAAACATCTCTCCTTTTGCTAAAACATCCTGCCATAAATTCCACAACCGGTCCTGATGTTCTTTTACAATGATGTCGTTAAATGTTAAAGTTCTGTTCAGGAGGAAATCCTCCCTGCTGTAACCTGTCAGTGAAAGACAGCCATCGCTGATAAACAACATTGTCCAGTCGTGGTCGTTCAAACAGCGATAAACCATCCCGGGCAAATTGCCCACCAGGGTTGAAAGCTGGCGCTCACTCTGAGCCAGTTGTTTCGATATTTCCCGCTCACTGGTGATATCCTGGGCGCTTCCAACGGTTCCGATTAACTTGCCATTGATGTCGAACAGAGGAGATTTCCTCACATCGAGACAGAGGTATTTGCCCTGGATGTTACCATATTCATCAAATTGCTCCGGCTTACCGGAATTTAACACCATTTGGTCAGAATCAACACACAATTCTCCAAAGGTGTGCCATTCAGGATTGCCAGGTTGCAACTCCCGCTGCCTGATGGCAAAAAACATATCGCCTTTACCAATGGGTTCATCGGTATCCTTAGCCATCAGCAGGTTATCACAAACTGATTTGTTGGCAAAAATAAATTTCTTTTCCAGGTCTTTAGCCCATAGCATGTCGGTCATGTTATCGCTGATGGAGCGAAACATAATTGACAATTCCATAAATTTTTGCTGGCTTTCCTTTATTGCCTCTTCCGAACGCTTGCGCTGATCAACCTCGGCTTTTAAATCCTCCATCAGATTCAAGGTAGCCAGTTTCGTCATTTCAAGATCATGATTTGATTTTTTCAGTTCATCGTCGGTTCTTTTAACCTCTTCCAATTGCCGTTGAAGCGATTTGGTAATCTCTACCAGATTGTCAGTATTCTCTTCAAATGCAGGTATTTTTGGCATAAACGAATAAATTGATAAGAAATGGTTAAAACGTCATAAAGATCACCGGATGTTAAAATTACAAAGTTAATGGAAAAATAGGTTTAATCAATCAAATACCGGTTGTTTCTTTATTTGATTCAAACAGATGACGGGTGCACGAAATCCGCCTGATTCTTTTTAAAAATATTGCCCATGGGAAATAATGGTCTGAATCTTCCGAATTTTTCAACTATCAACCCTTCCGATTCTCCAACCATCAGATAACCATCCGGTGAAAGTGAACGATACAGCTTTTTAAGAATTACCTGGTGAATGGCTTCATGATAATAGATCATCATGTTGCAACAGGATATGATATCAAAATCAGCGAAAATGGCGGCAGGCGGAGAGGAAAATTCAGGATCGATCAGGTCGCCACAAGAAAAATCAACATGATTTCTAATTTTTTCATTTACTGCAAATTGTGATTTTTTCGCGGTAAAATATCTTTCCAGGTAGGATAATTTCACATTTTGTAAAGGGTCGCGGTTATAAATACCTGCGCGAGCTTTTTCGATGTTGGCACT
Source organism: Draconibacterium orientale (assembly GCA_020719165.1). GTDB lineage: Bacteria > Bacteroidota > Bacteroidia > Bacteroidales > FEN-979 > CAIVAT01. The sequence goes on from DYQT01000147.1 coordinate 6,784, forward strand.
TGAAACATCAGTACCAAAAACCATCACCGAACTTCGTATTTTTCTGTCGCTGATCACCTTATCTGCTATCATGGCCAATGAATATGCTTCGGGGCCGTCAGCGCAGCCCGCCGACCATATCCTGATGGTGTGTGATGCTTGTTTTTCCTTCAATGTTACTATTTCCGGAAAAACGAAATTCTCAAAAAGTGCAAAATCAATGATATTTCTAAAAAACAAAGTGTATGAAATATGCAGGGAGTTATTCAGGCATAGCAGTTCTTCAGGTTCCTTCTCAATTAAATTCAGATACCCGGCCAATCCTCCCGAGGCTGTTTCCCGCATCCTGAGAGCAAGGGTCTTTTTTAGAAAGGAGGCAGAATAAACAGAAAGATCCTTCCCCGATTTACGCTGCACTGTTTCAATAATCCTGCGGATCAGCATTTACCTGTGATTATTCATGAATGATATATTTTTCCGGCTGATTTGCCTTCACCAGTAATTCGTTGATCTCTTTTTTCAATTCAATCATCTTCAACTCCCTGCCAATCATCAAGCTATTGAAACGCTGGAGTTCCAGCGCTTTTTCTTTGAGTGCATCGTCTGCAAGTTTGCTTTCAGTAACATCGCGGGTAACTCCATGAAATCCGAGCCAGCTACCGTCGTCTCCCACATATTGAGTCACCAGTAATTCACCCCATTTCGTACCCCCGTTTTTACAAACATATTCCAATCGTTGGGTAAGGTTATAAGTCGGCAATTTGCCGGGTTGTGCCATCAATGTGGGCAACACATTCGTAAAAAGGTTCTTTACGATTGCCACCGATTCGGGGGTGAAACGGTTTTCGATGGTTTGCTGCAAATACTCACTGATACTATATCCGGTAAATTGTTCAATGGAGGGTGAGACAAAAAGGCTTTTCCCTTTCAAATCTATCAACCAAACCACATCGGTCATCTTGTCGGTGATCAACTGGTACAACTCCCTGCTTTTCCTGAGGTTCTCATCAGATCGCACGCGATTTGTAATATCATGAAAAATAGCCTGATAAGTCCCATCAGGCAACATCTTGGTGTGCATTTCAACCGGGATCAACGTCCCATCGGCACAAAGAATGGTCCGGTTTCTAACAACCACCTCGCCCTGTTCAAGCAAATCGTATCTCAGAGGCACATCGCTCAGATTGGCATTGTTAAAAAGCTGTTCAATCTTAACCCCGATTAAATTACCGGTTGTTCTGCCCGTAAGTTTCTGCATACAAGAATTCGCCCCGATGATAACGCCGTCTTTAGAGCCAATCAGAATGCCATCAACGGCAAATTCAAAAGGTTCACGATACTTTACCTCACTGGCATGCAGAGACTTCAATGTTTGAACTGTTTTTTGTTCGCTGCTTTTACGATCAGCTATCTCCTTTTCAAGCTTCTCGGCATATTTTACCTGAAGAAATATTTTGATAACTCCAAAAATCAACAATGAAACAAACAGAAAAATAAGCAGGTAGAACCACCAGGCAAGGTGAACAGGTGTTTCAATGGTGATGATACCCGATTTTGCCATTGCAGACCATTCACCCGACCCATGTTTTGCCTGAACCAAAAACTGATATTTCCCGGGTTTCAAACTATTGTAACTGCTTATCCCTTTCGGTCAAGTGATTTTTTAGTACATTTGGATAATGAC
>DYQT01000148.1 GCA_020719165.1 Draconibacterium orientale
TTTCCTGATCGAAGCCTATACCATCCCGACCTCCTCCATGGAAAAAACCCTGCTTGTCGGAGATTACCTCTTTGTCAGCAAAGTAAGTTTTGGCCCGAAAGTTCCAAACACCCCTCTTGCGTTCCCCTTTGTGCATCATACACTTCCGTTTACCGAAAGCGCGAAATCCTACCTGGAATGGATCAAACTACCCTATTACCGGTTCCCGGGACTTGCCGATATTAAAAATATGGACGTGGTGGTTTTCAATTACCCGGATGGAGACACCCTCTCCTCCAAGTTGCAAAGCAATGTGAGCTATTACCAGCTTGTGAGAGGTTATGGTAGAGATGCCGTTTGGAATAATAAACAGTACTTTGGCGATATCATTGCCAGACCGGTGGATAAACGGGAGAATTTTATCAAACGCTGCATCGGAATCCCCGGCGATACCATCCGCATCATCGACCGGGTGGTATATATCAATGGCAAACCAGAGCAGAACCCCGGAATACGACAATTCAAATACCTTGTAAAAACCAATGGAAATCCGATCAATAAAAAGAATTTTGAAAAACTCGACATTACCGAAAAAATTGATCCAAACACCAACGACACCTATGGACTTACACTTACTGAGGAGGCCATTGTCAAATTGAAGCAATATGATAATGTCGTTTCAATTGAACCAATGATAATCCCGAAGGATATCAGAGACCCTGACATTTTCCCGCATGATACCAACTACAGGTGGAATGTTGACAATTTCGGGCCGGTATGGGTCCCTAAGAAAGGCGTAACCATCCCCATCAACATGCTGAATATCTGTTTCTACGACAGAATAATCACAGTATTTGAAGGCAACAAACTTGAGATTACAAATGGTAAAATATTGATCAATGGTAAAGAGGCCACGCAGTACACCTTTAAAATGAATTACTACTGGATGATGGGCGATAACCGCCATAATTCAGCCGATTCGCGTTTCTGGGGTTTTGTTCCTGAAGACCATGTGGTTGGGAAAGCTGTTTTTGCATGGCTGTCACTCGACCCGAATAAATCGCTCTTCGATGGAAAAATCCGTTGGAACAAACTCCTTAGAATTGTAAAATAAGTAAATTTGTCACATCAAACCAAAAACAACCAACCATGAGAAAAGTCTTTTTATTCAGCGGGTTTTTATTGTTTGTATTTCTGCTAAACATCAGCAACACCAACGCAGGCAAACCATTCGAAGGTATTATTACCTATAAAATCACCTATCCCGACAGCAAATTTTCGGAAAGCCAGCTGGCAATGTTTCCAAAAGTGCTCACCGTTTCAATCAAAGGCACAAAATCGAGAACCGACTTGCAGATGAGCGGCATGACAACCGTGACAATAACTGACCACATTGCAAAAACCAGCGTTTCGTTGCTAAACATGATGGGACAGAAATATGCCATCAAAAAAACCACAGCCGAAATCGAGACTGAAAATGCCGAGGTGGGAGAAACCGCAGTGGAATTTCCGGACGAAACCAAGGTCATCGCCGGTTACACCTGCAAAAAAGTTGTTGTTACCGTTAATGATGATGGCGTTAAATCAACCTTCGAAGGTTGGTATTCGAGTGAACTTGGATCCAAACTGGCTAATTTCACCAACCCTCTCTTCAAAGATGTGGATGGCGCTCTGCTCGAATTCATCATGGTAAACCGTGAGATCACCATGAAATTCACCGCCACTGGCGTCGAAAAAAAGAGTTTGCCCGCAAAAGATTTTGAAATTCCATCAGATTACACACTTACTACACAAGATGAGCTGAAAAGCAAGTTCGGTGGTGGTAATGAATAATTCCAATGGCCCGACCAACTAATACGATAAGAGCCAACACCTTTAAAGGCGAAAATCAGGAACCGGAAATTCTTATCGAGGAGGTCCAGGTTCCTGATGCAAAGGCCAAAAAAAACCGGGTCAAAAAGGAAAAACCTCCCCGGGAACCAAAGCCACCCAAAGAGAAAAAGGTGCTTACCGAACAGGATCAGGCACGCCTGGAACGGCGTTTTCGGGTGTTTGGGCTTTTTTCATTGTTGTTATCTTTCTATTTTGTTTTATCATTTACCTCCTATTTTCTGACATGGGAGAGCGATTTTAGTTTTACCGACACCATTTTCAAACATTTCACCACCGACGGATTTTTTGACAATAAAATCCCTGTCGAAAACTGGATGGGCAAAATTGGCGCACTCACAGGCTACCTCTTTATTTCTAAATGGTTTGGTGCAGCATCTTTCTTTTTTGTCGTCATCCTGTTTAATTCGGGAATGAAACACTTTTTCCATATTTCAATTTTCCCGCTATGGATAACCCTTGAATATTGTTTCTTTGGCATTATTTGGCTTCCTGTCCTCCTCGGACTGGTATTTCCGGGCAATGATTTGCTGACCGGCGTGTATGGTTTCCAGATGAATGTATGGCTTACCGAATTCCTTGGGTTGTCGGGCCTGGCAATGTTGGTTGGGTTCTCTGCACTCAGCTTCCTGATCCTCTCTTTCAACATCCCCTTTCGCTGGTTTAAAAAGAGATCAAAAGTTGATATTCAGATTGCAACCCCAATCACCGACTCAGCTATAGACACGAATCCAACTGAAGCAAATCCAGAGTTGCAGGAGCAACAAATTATTCCGGTAAATTTCATGAAGGAGCCTGAAGAAGAGGAAGCAACAGCTTTTGAACTGGAGGTGCCTTCCCGATTCGCTCCGGTACCTGATGACACAACAGATCTTGAACTTCAGATTGAACCCGTGGTCGAAGAACCTCCGGCGAAGGGAATCATCGAACATCAAACACTGGAAACACGCTATGATCCTACCCTGGATCTTTCGGGTTACAAATATCCGCCATTAGACCTTCTCAGTGATTACGGAGGAGACGCCTTAAACGTCAATAAAGAAGAATTGGAAGCAAACAAAGATAAAATTGTTAAGACGCTTTCAAATTATGATATAAAAATTGCCAAGATTAAAGCAACAATCGGCCCCGCTGTAACATTATATGAAATTGTACCTGAGGCCGGAGTGCGTATTTCCCGGATTAAAAACCTGGAAGACGATATCGCGTTAAGCCTCGCAGCAATGGGCATCCGCATCATTGCACCAATTCCCGGAAAGGGTACAATCGGCATTGAAGTACCCAATCAGAACCCTGAAATTGTCTCCATCAAATCACTTCTTGCAACCGATAAGTTTAAAAATACAACATTCGAACTGCCTTTCGTTCTTGGGAAAACAATATCCAACGAAACCTTTATTGCCGACCTTGCCAAGATGCCACATTTGTTAATGGCAGGCGCTACAGGTCAAGGCAAATCTGTTGGATTGAATACCATCATTACCTCATTGCTTTATAAAAAGCATCCTTCACAGGTAAAGTTTGTTCTTATCGACCCCAAAAAGGTGGAACTAACCCTGTACAATAAGATTGAACGTCACTTTCTGGCAAAACTTCCCGATGCCGAGGAAGCGATTATCACCGACACCAAAAAGGTGATCCGCACCCTGAATTCACTGAACATTGAAATGGACAGCCGATACGACCTGTTGCGCGATGCCCAGGTAAGAAATATCAAGGAGTACAATGAGAAATTCTTTAGCCGCAAACTTAATCCGAATGATGGTCACCAGTTTTTACCCTACATCGTCATTGTGATTGATGAGTTTGCCGACTTAATCATGACGGCCGGACGCGAAATTGAAACACCGCTGGCCCGGTTGGCACAATTGGCCCGTGCAACCGGAATCCATCTTATCATTGCCACACAACGGCCTTCTGTGAACATTATAACCGGCACGATTAAAGCCAACTTTCCGGCTCGCATCGCTTTCAGGGTCATTTCCAAAATCGACTCCCGTACCATTCTCGATTCATCAGGAGCCGACCAATTGATTGGACGGGGCGACATGTTGCTTTCAACCGGAAGTGACCTGATCAGGATTCAATGTGCATTTGTCGACACCCCTGAAATTGACAAACTTACTGAATTCATCGGGTCACAACGTGGTTATCCTGAAGCATTTGCATTACCGGAATATTATGATGAAGAGAGTGGGTCATCCGCCAAGGAATTTAATGCCAACGAAAAAGACGAATTCTTTGGTGAAGCAGCACGGCTTGTCGTTAATCACCAGCACGGATCTACATCATTGATTCAGCGCAAACTCAAACTGGGCTACAATCGCGCCGGAAGAATCATTGACCAGCTCGAAGCAGCAGGCATCGTTGGATCTTTTGAGGGCAGCAAAGCCAGAGAAGTTCGGTATAAAGACATTGCCTCCCTGGAAGAGTATTTGTCAATATTGGGACAAAAATAATCTACTATCTTTCCATGTTGAAGAAAGTCAGAGAGAGGAAAGTTTTAACACATAACCTGTTTATACAAAAATCATGAAAATCAGAACTTTATTAACCACTTTAGCAATATTTTCCGCCATCCTGGCCTTCAGCCAGGCCAAAGATCCCAAAGCTGTCGCCCTGCTCGAGGAGGTCAGTAAAAAAGCAAAGGGATATAAATCGATCAAAGTCGAATTTTCCTATACCATGGAAAACACCAAAGCGAAAATCAACGAAGAGAAAACCGGAACACTTTGGGTTTCAGGTGACAAATACAAAATGACTGCCGCGGGCCAGACCGTGATTTGTGATGGTAAAACAATCTGGACCTACATTAAGGAATCCAACGAAGTTCAGGTGAATGCCCTTGAAAACAAAGATGATGCATTAACCCCGTCAAAATTGCTCACCTCATACAACACTAACTATAAATCGAAAATAATTAAAAGCGCCGATCCTGCCATAGAATCAGTTGAGTTAATTCCCAATACGAGCAAGAATTTCACAAAGGCGATCCTTGGCATTGATAAAGCAAAAAAACAGGTAAAAAGTTTCACCCTTTTTGATAAAAGCGGAAACACATTTACCTACAAAATTAAAACCTACCTCACCGACACACCGGTCACTGATGCCGATTTCATCTTCGATGCGAAAAAGTTCCCCGGTGTAGAAGTGATTGACATGCGTTAGCGATGAAATCCTGGCAAACCACCGACCCCGCAAAGCTGCATTCCATTGCGACAGATATCAGAAAATCGATTGTCGAAAGTCTTGCTGAAGCCAAATCAGGTCACCTTGGTGGTTCTCTCGGACTGGCTGATATTTTCACCGTTCTCTATTTCTCCATTTTAAATCATGATCCCGACAATCCCTCCTGGCCTGAAAGGGACAGGGTCATTCTCAGCATCGGACATGTCGCTCCTCTATTTTACACCACACTCGCACATTGCGGATACTTTCCTATTGACGAACTTAAAACTTTGCGTAAGCTGGGAAGCCGGCTGCAGGGTCATCCGGGCAGGGACCATGGATTGCCCGGTATCGAATTATCGGCTGGTTCGCTCGGTCAGGGATTATCGGTGGCCGTCGGGATGGCGCTTGCGGCAAAGATTGACCGTAAAGAGCATAACGTGTTCTGCATTCTGGGAGATGGCGAACTACAGGAAGGCTCCATCTGGGAAGCAGCCATGTCGGCCTCGCATCACAAACTCAACAACCTCACGGCCATAGTCGACCGTAATGGGTTGCAAATTGAAGGGAAAACAGAAAATGTAATGAAACTGGAACCATTAAATGAGAAATGGCGCAGTTTCGGCTGGAATACGATCAACTGTGATGGAAATGATGTCGCTCAAATCTTAAATGCTTTTATCGAAGCAGGAAACAATCAAAATGCCCCAACCGTCATTATTGCAAAAACCATCATGGGAAAAGGCATTCACAGCATTGAAGGTGATTACAGGTGGCATGGCAAAGTTCCTGCCTCCGAACAGGTGGTTGGTTTTCTTGAAGAATTGCAAAATGACAGATTTTAATTCTTTTCAAAACAGAGGTAACAAACCCACAAAAACCGGCTTTGGCGAAGGCTTGCTTGAAGCAGGCCGGCGAAATCCGGCGGTAGTTTGCATTGGGGCCGACATTACAACATCCGTCGGATGCAATTTTTTTGCCGAAGCATTTCCTCACCGATTTTTCTCACTGGGTATCGCAGAGCAAAACTGTGTGGGTGTTGCCGCAGGAATGGCATTGGAAGGCAAAATTCCTGTTTTCTCAACATACGGTGTTTTTGCTGCACTCAGGGCGGCCGACCAGATCAGAATTTCAGTTTGCTATAACAATGTTCATGTGGTGATCGGAGGTGCACATGCCGGCGTTTCAGTAGGGCCTGATGGCGCCACCCATCAGGCACTCGAAGACCTAGCCATGATGCGGGTATTACCCAACATGACCGTTCTTTCACCATGCGATGCCACACAAACTAAATTGGCACTGATTGCCGCAATTGAAAAATGCCAGGGGCCGATTTACCTTCGCTTTGGAAGAGAAGCCATGCCCGATTTCACCCCGGAGGAATTGGAGTTTGAGATTGGCAAATCGCAAATGCTCCGTGATGGCTCACACATTACCATTATTGCCACAGGCCATATGGTGTGGGAAGCTCTGCTGGCAGCTAAAACGCTTGAATCCAGTGGAATTCATGCAAGGATAATCAACATGCATACCATCAAACCCATTGATGAAGAGGCCATTATCCGGGCTGCACGGGAAACCGGAGCCATCGTGACTGCCGAAGAACATCAGGTCGTGGCAGGACTTGGCAGCGCTGTTGCAGAAGTTATTGTACAACATTGCCCTGTTCCCATGGCTTTTGTCGGAATGCCGAACTGTTTCGGCGAATCCGGCGACCCACGACAACTCATGGAGAAATATGGAATGACCGGACAAGCAATTGCTGAGGCTGCAATCAGGTTATTAAGCAGAAATGCAAAATTTAAAAAGTAAAACGCCATCCTCATTATAGGATAATTCATCCGCCATTTATGGAAGGAAAATCTGTGCCGGATAAATAATCCTATGCAATGTAAGCCCTTTGGCAGGAGCGGAATCTCCGGCATCTGATCTGTTTTTTCCCTCAATGATCCGTTGCATATCTGTAAGAGATGTTTTACCGGTTCCCACTTGCAACAAAGTACCCACAATGGCCCGAACCATGTTTCGGAGAAAACGGTCAGCCGTTATGGTGAACACAAGTTCGGTTCCCTCTGTTTCCCATTGTGCAAAACTGATGTTGCAGATGTTTGTCATCGTATCAGTGTCAACTTTTGAAAAAGATGTAAAATCCCGACTGCCCATTAAAAGGGCTGCACCCTGATTCATTAAATCAATATCAATCTCCCCATATATAAAATGAGTGTAATCACGCCGAAACGGATTCTGCACTCTGGCAATGCAATACCGGTATGTCCTCGACAATGCACTGAAACGGGCATGTGCATCTCCTGTAACCGGAAACATTTTGAACAGAACAATTTCTCCGCCCAGATACCCATTCAACCGAAAAACCAATTTGTCCATTTCCTGTTCTGAAAAGGGCATGGTAAAATCGAAATGGGCAAAAAATTCGTGAGCATGAACACCGGTATCTGTACGGCCAGCTCCGGTTAATATGACTGTTGCCCTCAACATCATGGAGAGCGCTTCCTCAAGTTTTTGCTGAACTGTAACAGCGTTGGGCTGCCGCTGCCAACCGTGAAAATGGCTTCCATCATATGCCAATCGCAAAAAGTATCTGAATTTGCTCATCGTGTTCATCCAACGCCTGGCAAATGTAAGCAAATATTCGGCCCGCCCTCCCTTGCCCTTGGTAGATCGGGGGTATTGTTTACACCAAATGGTAAAAAGGTGTTGGGGGTTGAAATATAATTTAGACTACCTATAAATTATAAAAAACGTGAATTATTGTTAATATCTGTTAAAACAATAACAAAGAAAAATGATACATTTGCACCATAATTTGTTAATTATTTCACAACAAGCAATACATAGGACATAAATCACTATATATTAACAATTTAAACTGCATTTTATGACTGATTGCAAATCATTAATTCGGGAATTAGCCGACAAATATGGCCGTGAAAGAGCCAGTTTGCTGCCAATTTTACAAGGTGTTGTTGCCAAAAACAACTTCCTTTCAGATACCTGTATGACCGATATTGCCAAAGAGTTGGATTTGTCGGCAGCACAGGTTTTCGGGACAGCTACCTTTTATTCGTTTCTTGACACCGAACCACGCGGCGAATATGTGATCCGGGTATGTAAAACCATTACCTGCGACATGCATGGTAAAAAAACCATCGTTCAGGCCCTCGAGGATATGCTGAAAATAAAAGTCGGAGAAACCACCCCTAATAAAAAATTCACCCTTCTTGAAACCAATTGTCTTGGATGGTGCCACGAAGGACCGGCTATGCTGATTAACGACACCCCATATAGTGGTCTGACCACCGAAAAGGTGCATGATATCAT
>DYQT01000408.1 GCA_020719165.1 Draconibacterium orientale
ACAAAGAAAGGTGCGTACAGAAAATACAAATAATATGTTATGTTAGCGCCATTACGCCCGGAGAGGGGGAGGATGATCTTTGAAACGGAGAGGGTTATGCAGGAGAGGCATCATACGTAACATCATTTTCCTTTCAGGTTATAACTTTACGGGATTTGAATAATGCACTAATACCCGCTTCCTGACTTCTGACATTTAGTACGGTACAACGCGAAGTACCTTGTACTTCGTACTTTTCCTAAACCAAATGTTTGGCTGTTGATCCCTCTCATTAAATAATAAATGGCATGAAGAGGTGGTCTTAAAAATGGTATATGAGGGTGGCTCCCATCCCGGTTGGAGCAACCGGGATGACTTGAAGTTTCTTGTTGGCATTAAAATAGACCATACTGCCAACCGCAAATCCCAAGGCCGAACCGAACAAAACATCTGAGGCCCAATGGTCATTTACTGCCAACCGGTATAGCGCTGTAAAACCGGCTATGCCAAAACTGACTGCCGGAACCCATTTCGTATCCCAGTATTCCAATCCTACAACCGTTGCCACGGCAAAAATCGCAGAAGAATGACCGGAAGGGAATGAGTTATATCCAAAGAGCCCATAGTCCCCGCCCCAGCTGAAAGGGCCGTCCCAGGCATGCGGATTGGGCGGATCATCCTGATAAGGCCGATGCCGGTGTGCCACCTGCTTGATGACATTGGTTAGTACCACTGCAATTACATAGGACTCCAACCCCTTTAATCCTGTCTCTTTCGCCTTCTTATTTTTCCAAATAACTCCGCAGGCAAAAAACACCCCCATGGCCGGTATGCTGATTACACCCGAACCCAATGGACTGAAAAAGTAATAGGAACTGTTGCTGATAAATGCAGATTGATTGCGATAAAAAAATTGCTGGATGGGCTTGTCTCCCCAGGCAATCAGGGTCAGTGTTCCGGAGGTAATCGCTGCTGCTGCAACAATCTGTCCTGGCTTCCAGTGAAACGGATTGATGAAGACCGACTTTGAATCAGTCAGGTATGAATTCGCGTAGCCCCGTATAAACGAACTTTCCGGGGCAATGTTTTGCGGCTCGCTGGTAATGATTAACGTATCCGGTTTTTTACTACCCGTGTCATGCTGCCCATTCAGTTCCGAATCTATCTTCTCCTGTGCTGTCAATTGAAAATCAACGCATAATATAAAGAGAAACAGCACTATTATCCTGGGAACCATAACATACTTTTTTATTCACACATCAATAAACAACAGGGCTCTTTTTCTTCTTTTTGAAGAGGTTAAACCGGGTTCCGCCCCAGAATCGAAATTGCGCCACATCGTAATTGAATGAAGCATTATTGAGTTTGTCGGGTACTTCATGGAATCCGGTTTGAATTGCCCCCCCCGAGAAACCATTTGTCAGAATTATACCCTATCGCGAACCGTCCGCCCAGTTGAAAGCTAAATTCAAATTTAGAATAGTCATCAACCGTATTGCTGAAGGTGGCAAACTGGGCTGCCACGCCCGGGAAAACAGCTGCGGTGAGATAAAAATGCTTCAGGAATACAAAAGTGTATGCATACCCTGGGGATAAACCCAGAGAATAAAACTTACCGCTGGTCACAAGATAAGTTGCAGGAATCCCATAACTTTCAATGATTTCGAGGGGAATGATCCCCTGTTCGGAAGAAATTTCAAAGTAGAGAAATGCAGGCCTGACC
>DYQT01000409.1 GCA_020719165.1 Draconibacterium orientale
TCGGTAATTGCAGATAAACAAAAAACCCCTTCCCGGAGAATCAGAGAAGGGGTTGATTTTCAGAAACAACGGGCTTATCTCAACCCTGCTACTTTCTGCAAGATAAAAACCACTTCCTCAAGACCGATTTTGCTGTCGTTGTTAACATCCGCGCCGACATTCACATCCGGCGGATTGATTCCTGCCAAAACCTGCAATGCCGTAATCGCATCAGCTAAATTGACATCACCTTTGCCGTCAACATTGCCTTTTTCAACTTCCGGTTCTTTCGGCACAACCACCACGACTCCATCCAGTGTTGTTGCAGTTACAGAAGAGCCTGCCGAAGCAATCATCATCTGATGCGATCTTGTTTTAAAATCAAGCTGCTGAATACTGTCAGCCTGCAATACCGTAAAAGTAACCGTTACCAAAGATTCTTTCTGTTTCGGCATCGGATTATCCCAGACACCGGCGGCAAAATTCATTTCTCCTTTGGTATTGTCAAAATCGCTTTTCAGAACAAAATCAAAAGCAGTTCCGGGCGTCAGTTTGCTTACACTCAGCTTTGCAGGGTCAAAATTGGGATGAACTTCCGCGCTGTCTGTGGACTGTGTGGCACTTGCATTGACATAAATCGTAATGTCAAAAGAATCACCTGCTTTCAAGCCTGCCGGAATCGCATTTATACCGAATGATAACAGATTGCCATCACGCTTTGAATTCCGATACAATTTTTGCGAAGAATCCCAAGAACACGGAGAAATCTTATCGTAATTGGCTTTCAACAAATCTCTGTCAGCCGTATCAACGCAACCGCTTACATTGAAATCCGCCTGCGGATCAAACTTTGAGCCTGATGCTCCCTGACAGCCCTTGTGATTGGTAACAAAAGAATAATCCAACAAATCAGCACTGTTGTCATTCGTAGCATCACCTTCCAAAAGTGTACCGAAATCAATCACGGTTCCGAAAGGCATCCGAATCTTGTTTGCCAGCGTGTGTGAATTTTTGACACAGAAATAATCTTCTGCGCCTAACGGATTATCCAACACTATCATTCCCTCGCCGGATTCATTTGTTGTGCCGGTATAAACTTTCGCATTCGTGGCAGTGCCGACAGAAATTGTGAGCGGCGTTTTCCAACTGGCATTAGGCGCAGGTAAAGCACGCTGTAAATTGACTTTGTATTTCAGGCATTGGACAAAGTTCAGCGTTGCATCAATGGTTGAATAAGGAACATATACGCCGTCAGAAGTAACAGTGCTTGAATTTAAGATATTTAGCACAGTTATGTCGGCAGTTGTTCCCAATGCTGTAAAACGGATAGTGAACAAATCGAATGTAGCTGTAGGAGCAGGATTATCCCATACCACTGCGGTATAGCTTATAGTCCCAGCCGCATTGTCATAAGTTGATTTTATGACATCATCAAATAATCCGCTGTCTGTGATACTGTTCACCTTCAATTTTGCCGGGTCAAATTTCAGACCAACATTAACCCCGTCAACAGCCTGTAAGTCTTTTTTTATCACACGGATAATAACATCGAAATCCGAACCCACACAAATCGGAGAGGACGGAGATACCGCAGCAATTTGTGTTGATACTTCTATTCCTGTTCCAGATATAGGCATGGTATTGATGCCATCGGTTTTATCGGAATTAACAGTTATAGCGTTTCCCTGTTGACTTAAAAATTGAAAAAGGTTATAAACCGTAT
>DYQT01000149.1 GCA_020719165.1 Draconibacterium orientale
AAAAACATTATTGTGGCCATGATGCACACCAATCCGCAGGGCGAATCGAAATTGCTGAAGCAATGCACCTTGCCTCTTACTGGTGTGGGCGTGGTAAAGCGAATTGTATCAGATCTTGCCGTGATTGATGTCACCCCGCAGGGTTTTAAACTAATTGAACGGGCTCCCGGGGTGTCGGTGCAGGAAATTGTCAATGCCACCGAAGGCAAACTGATCGTTGAGGGAGATATCCCGGAGATAGATGTCTGAAAATTGAAAATTGAACTTGAACAATGAGTTTAGGATTTTACTCTTTTTCCCGGTAGCTAACTATGTCACATTACTTTACACTCGGACAGATTCCCCGCAAGCGGCATGTGGTTTTTCGCAAACCCGACGGAGCTCTTTACGCTGAACAGCTGGTTTCAACAGAAGGTTTTTCTGATACATATTCGTTGGTATATCATTGTCATCCGCCAACGATGGTGACAAAGATCGACGGTGCTTATTCCGTAGCTCCGCAAATTGCCGATCCCAGGAACATGCAACATCGTTTGTTCCGTGGATTTGATGTGGCGCCAGCCGACGATTACCTGGAAAGCAGGATTCCCGTGCTGGTAAACAACGATTGCCATATCAGTCTGGCTGCCCCGCGTAAATCGATGACCGGTTACTGGTTCAAGAATTCAGGCGCCGATGAAATGATCTTTGTGCACCGGGGTGATGGAATATTGAAAACCATGTATGGCAACATCCCGTTTGCATATGGCGATCATCTGATTGTGCCACGCGGGGTTATCTACCAGATGGAATTTAACACTGAGGATAACCGTTTATTTATTGTTGAATCTTTTGCTCCTTTACGGTTTCCGAAACGATATCTGAACAAATACGGGCAATTGCTTGAACATGCTCCCTTTTGCGAACGCGACATCCGTAAGCCTCTGGTGTTGGAAACCCATGATGAAAAAGGCGATTTTCTGGTTAAAATCAAACGGGAAGATATGATTTGGCCCTACCATTTTGCCACGCATCCCTTTGACCTTATCGGTTGGGATGGTTTTCATTATCCTTACGCTTTTTCCATCCATGATTTTGAACCCATCACCGGCAGATTGCATCAACCGCCGCCCGTGCACCAAACATTTGAAACACCGGCTTTCGTGGTTTGTGCATTTGTTCCCCGATTGTATGATTACCATCCCGATTCAATCCCTGCTCCTTATAATCACAGCAATGTCGATTCCGATGAGGTGCTCTATTATGTGGATGGTGATTTTATGAGCCGCAACAATATCAAACAGGGAAATATTACCCTGCATCCGACAGGCATCGTTCACGGACCCCATCCGGGAGCGGTTGAACGTAGCATTGGCGCCAGGGAAACCAGGGAGCTTGCTGTGATGGTCGATACTTTTCGCACGTTGAAGATTACCCGGCAGGCTTTTTCAATTGAAGATCCGGAATATTACCGGTCGTGGCTGGAATAGGAAATGAAGGCAATGCAAGCAATGTATGCAATGCAAACGATGCAAACAATGCAGTTATTGATGAAATGCAGTTTTTAAATTTTCAAATCAAACCATATGACTTCGAATAACGACTTTCTACCAATCAACGGAACCGATTACGTAGAATTTTATGTGGGCAATGCCAAACAGGCGGCACACTATTATCAAACTGCTTTTGGCTTTCAGCCCCTGGCCTATGCGGGGCTTGAAACCGGGTTGAAGGACCGTACTTCGTATGTGATCAGGCAGGGTAAGATCACTTTTATGCTGACTACAGCACTTGTCCCGGATTCACCCATAGCCGATCATTGCAAACTGCACGGGGATGGGGTTAAAGTTATAGCGCTTTGGGTTGATGATGCCCGTAAATCGTTTGAAGAAACGACCAAGCGTGGCGCCAAACCCTATTTTCAGCCCAGGGCCGACCATGATGATAACGGGGAGGTGGTTTCTTCAGGCATCCATACCTACGGTGAAACAGTTCATGTTTTCATCGAACGTAAAAATTACAAGGGAGTGTTCCTGCCGGGATTTGTTAAGTGGGAACCGCATTATCAGCCACCCTCCGTGGGCTTACTTTACGTTGACCACATGGTAGGGAATGTAAACTGGGGAGAGATGAACACCTGGGTCGATTTTTACCATGATGTGATGGGATTCAATCAGTTGATTTCCTTTGATGACAAGGACATTTCAACTGAATTCACGGCGCTGATGAGCAAGGTGATGGCCAGCAGCAACCTGTATATCAAATTTCCGCTCAATGAGCCGGCCCATGGAAAGAAAAAATCGCAGATTGAGGAGTATATCGATTTCTATCAGGGAGGTGGAGTACAACATGTTGCCATGGCTACAAACAACATTCTAGAAACGGTAGCAACGTTGAAAAGCAGGGGTGTGGAATTTCTCAGGGTACCCGATGCCTATTATGATTTACTGATTCAGCGTGTCGGGAATATCGATGAAACCATTGAGCCGCTGCGTGAACTCGGAATTCTTGTCGACCGCGACGAAGATGGGTACCTGCTGCAGATTTTTACCAAGCCGGTTGAAGATCGCCCGACGGTTTTTTATGAAATCATCCAGCGCAAAGGCGCCAAATCATTCGGGAAGGGGAATTTCAAAGCGCTGTTTGAATCGATAGAGCTGGAGCAGGAGAAGAGGGGAACCTTATAGAATGACGAATGACGAATGACGAATGACGAATGGGGATGACAGAGATATTTAATTCAGCATTGAGGGATTCAGTTTTAAGATCATGGATTGAGGTGGCGGAGGGAAGTGATTTTCCGGTTCAGAATATCCCATTTGGGATTTTCACCACCCCCGGTGGAAAACCGAGGGCTGCCACCCGGATCGGCGATACGGTTATTGACTTGCATGCCTTGGCCATTTCAGGTTTTCTGGATGGATTGGAGTTCGATCATGATCTTTTCAGTTGTACAACGCTTAACTCCTTTATTGCTTTGGGCAAACCTGCCTGGCGGTCAATGCGGGAACGATTGATGCTGATTTTTGATGAAAGGAATCCGGCTTTGCGCGATTCTCCTGAAAAGCGGGTAGAAATCCTCTTTCCTATAGCGGCTGTTCAGATGCTGATGCCTGTTCAGGTGGGCGATTATACCGATTTTTATTCCAGCATCGAGCATGCAACCAATGTAGGCATCATGTTCCGCGATCCGGCCAATGCACTATTGCCCAACTGGAGACACATTCCGGTGGGTTATCACGGCAGAAGTTCTTCGGTGGTGGTTTCAGGGACCAACATTCACCGGCCCAAAGGACAAACAAAGGCCGATGATGCCGAATTTCCGGAATTTGGCCCTTCGAAACAGGTTGATTTTGAATTGGAGATGGCTTTTATCACCGGTAAAAAAACTGCGCTCGGTCAATCCGTTTCCACGCAGGATGCCGAGGATCATATTTTTGGCATGGTAATGTTCAACGATCTTTCGGCCCGCGACATCCAAAAATGGGAATATGTGCCACTGGGGCCATTCCTGGCCAAAAATTTCGGATCGGTGATCTCGCCCTGGGTTGTTACCCTTGACGCACTGGAGCCATTCCGTGTTTCAGGCCCGAAACAGGAACCCGCCGTGCTGCCTTACCTCCGGTTTGAAGGAGATCACAATTTCGATATTCACCTTGATGTGTTCATCCAGCCTGAAAATCTGAAGGAGCAGCAGGTTTGTCACTCCAACTACAAGTACATGTACTGGAATCTTGCCCAGCAACTGGCGCATCAAACAGTTAACGGGTGCAACATCAACGTTGGTGACCTGTATGGATCGGGAACGATCAGCGGGCCTACCCCCGATTCGTTCGGCTCAATGCTTGAGATTGCCTGGAAAGGAACCAAACCTGTAAAAATGCCGGATGGTACCGAACGTAAATTCATCAACGACAACGATACTATTATTTTCCGCGGATATGGTGTTAAAGATACCCTCAGGATAGGATTTGGCGAAGTCGTAACAAAAATTTTGCCTGCCAAATCGTAATTCGTAATTCGTAATTCGTAATTCGTAAATGACTCCCCCTCTCCCAGAATACCTCCACTTCGACCCGAAGGACACGTCGATCCCGGAATTCCACCATCTGATGCTGGGTGCCATTGCTCCCCGTCCCATTGCTTTTGCGAGTACCATCGATAAAGAGGGGAGGCCAAACTTGTCGCCTTTCAGTTTCTTCAATGCCTTTGGCGCCAATCCTCCGATTTTGGTTTTTTCACCCTCACGGCGGGGAGTTGACAACACCACCAAACACACGTACGAGAATGTTAAAGAGGTTCCCGAAGTTGTGATCAATGTGGTAACTTATGGAATGGCTCAGCAGATGAGTGATTCAAGCGCCGATTTTCCCAAAGGGGTCAATGAATTTGAGATGGTGGGTTTTACAATGCTGCCATCCGATCTGGTGAAGCCTTTCAGGGTTAAGGAATCTCCGGTCCAATTTGAGTGCAAGGTTATTCAGGTGATTGAGACCGGTTTTGGCAATGCAGCGGGAAACCTTGTGATTTGCGAAATATTGCGCGTACATGTGAATCAGGAGGTAATGGATGAAAAGGGAAGAATTGATCCGCACAAAATTGATCTGGTTGGCCGGCTTGGTGGTGAATATTATGTGCGGGCCTCCGGAAATTCAATTTTTAAGCTGGCCAAGCCAGGATGATAATGATATTGTTGTAGGCCGCGCCATGGCGCGGCCCCACCGCGGCCCCACCGCGGCCCCACACCGCCATGGCGCGGCCCCACAGCCCCACAGCCCCACCAAAATGATAAAATATGGAAACAAACCCAGTCCTCGATAATTTGCCCAGGCACCTGATGAGCCTGGTGATAGATCAGCCATACAATGAATACACGCCCCAGGATCATGCTTTGTGGCGTTATGTAATGCGACAGAATGTGCGATATCTTGGAAAGGTCGCCCATGGAGCTTACCTCGATGGCTTACATAAAACAGGAATAAGCATTGAGACCATTCCGAGCATGTACGGAATGAACCGAATCCTGCGGGATATCGGATGGGCTGCCGTGGCGGTTGATGGTTTTGTTCCTCCTTCAGCATTCATGGCTTTTCAGGCCTACAATGTTCTCGTAATCGCTGCCGATATTCGTCCCATCGACCAGATTGGCTATACCCCCGCCCCCGACATCATTCATGAAGCTGCCGGACATGCCCCAATTATTGCCGACCCGGTTTATGCCGACTTTTTGAGGAGGTTTGGTGAAATAGGATCCAAAGCCTTTTTATCGCCGCAGGATTATGAACTTTATGAAGCAATCCGCCACCTTTCGATCGTTAAGGCAGATCCGTATTCAAACCAGGAGTCAATTGATGAAGCTGAGAAACGATTGACCGATATATCCGGCAACATGGGCGAGCCCTCCGAATTGGCCCGTATCCGCAACCTTCACTGGTGGACAGTTGAGTATGGTTTGATCGGGGATTTGGATTCTCCGAAGATTTACGGTGCAGGACTGCTTTCGTCGATTGCAGAAAGCTATCTTTGTCTGCAGCCGTCGGTGAAGAAGATCCCGCTTACCATTGATGCAGCTAATTACAATTATGACATTACGGAGCCCCAGCCGCAGCTTTTTGTTACGCCCGATTTTGAATCACTGAACCGTGTGCTCGATGAATTTACCGACACCATGGCTTTGCAACGTGGCGGAGTGTATGGGCTCAGGCAGGCAATCCGCTCCGGCAATACCGGAACGGCTGTTTTTTCATCCGGGCTTGAGGTTTCAGGAACCTTTACCGGGGTGTTTGAAAAAACCGGAGTGCCGGTTTATTTGAAAACAGCCGGGCCGTCGAATCTGAACTATAACGGGAAAGAGTTGCCCGGCCATGACCGGAATTATCATGCCCACGGATTCGGATCTCCGGTGGGAGGGATAAAAAATTTGTCGGTGCCGCTTGAGGATTTTTCAGAAGAAGAATTGGACCAGATCGGTTTGACGAAAGGAGAACCCGTAAACCTTGAATTCGAGTCGGGGGTTTTCGTAACCGGAAAAGTTATCAGCAAAACAATCTGTGATGGTCATCTTGTTTTGCTCAGTATCTCCGAATGCACTGTTTCCTATGAAGGACAAACCCTGTTTGAGCCTGGTTGGGGCACATTCGATATGGCGGTGGGGAAAAGTATCGACTCTGTTTTTTCCGGCCCGGCCGATCCCGACTCGTTCGGATTGAACTATCCGGCTCCATTGGAGAAAACCCATAAAATACAACACAACGAAAAAGCTGTAAAATTACATGCGTTGTATCAACAGGTTCGCGACATCCGGGAGCAGAACTGCTCTTTTGCCATGCTTCCTTCACTCTGGCAGGAATTGGAGCGTGATTATCCCGACGACTGGCTTTGTGCTTTGGAAATGCTTGAATTGCTGAAAGAAAAACAGATTGAAGATCAATTAACCACAGCGATCAGTCGTTTTCTGGTTTCAAAAAAAGCAGAAAATCCATCCTTGTCAAAGCTTATTGACGACGGCTTTGCCATGCTCATTTAAGGCGTTTCCGGTGCTTAATTACACCACGAACCATGATGGTCATGGTGACCAGGGTAATGCCCAGTACGAAATACTCAATATTATCGATGGATGCCGGAATTTTTTTCCCGATCCAATAACCAAGCGGAATCAGCGTCCATGTCCATAGTATGGCGCCAACAATATTGTACATATTAAACTTCCAGAAATTTATGCCGATGATACCGGCAAGAATGGGTACAAATGTGCGGATAACAGGTAAAAACCGACCGGCAATTAGCGCTAACCCTCCATATTTTTCATAATAGACCCGGGAGTTGACCAGATATTGCTGTTTGAAGTAAAAAGTATCTTTTTTAACCAGCAACCTTTTTCCGAAAATTTTGCCTGTCTGATATCCGACAATATTTCCGGCGATGGCAGCAATGGCAACCGTGATGATCAATACCCAGATATTGACTGCCAGGTCGCTTCCACATAGTAACCCTGCCGTAAACAACAATGCATCGCCCGGGAAAATAAATCCGATGATCAAACCGGTTTCAGCGAAAATCACGATTAACAGGAGCGCCAGACCCCCGTATTGAATCAGTTTTTGCGAATTCAGCAGGATTTCAAAAAATTCTTTAAGATTTTCCATCAAAAAGAGCTCACTGTTTGGTGATCTCATCGTAAATTCCGAGAATCTCGTCTCTGAATCTTTCCGGGGCCTCCACGTACCCCCAGCCTAACTCCATCTCCATAATTCCACCAAGTGCGGTGTCGTCGGAAGTAACAATTCCATGGGGGATGTTGTGATCGGTGAGTACTTCTTCAATCAGGCTTGCTTCAAACTCATTGTTCAAAACAAGAATTTTTTCGTAGGTTTCCATAGCAGGCGATTTTTGCACTAAGATACGAATCTTAATTGAAAAATATCAGGATTTTACGGTTTTCTGAAAAGGATTTAATATCGAAAAAATCGATTTTTTCTGATGATCAAAGTACCCGCCGCTTACAACCTTCACTTCATCAATGGTATAAAAGGCAGTGGGGTTATGCTGGCTGATGATGTCGATCACATGCCTGGCTTCCTTGCGACGGATGGTGGTGAACAACATTTTTGTGGGGCCCATCATGCCGTCAACCGGAACCACGGTTACCCCGAAATTCTCGGCACGCAGATGCCGGATCAGGTCGGTAGTGTCTTTTTTCGGGATCACCCGGATAACGACAGTTCCGATCGATAAGAGTTCTTCAAGCAAAATCCCGAAATAATTGCCGGCTGCATAACCGCCTGCAAAAGCAAGATAACAGTAAAAGTTATCAAGATGTTTCATAATCTGCCCGATAGCCACCAGCCAGATCAGAGATTCAAAAAAGGCGAAAAAAGGTGCGAGATGCTTCATCCCCTTTGCTGCGAAGATCAACCTCAGGGTTCCGATTGACTGATCGATTATCCGGAAAAAGAAGATCAGCAGCGGGAGAACAAGGTACATGAAGGTTTCAGTGTCGAAAAATCGGGCAAAAAAGTCGAGGTTCATGGGTTAATGGGCTAATGGGTTAATGTGCTGATGTGCTGATGTGCTGATGTGTTGATGTGTTGATGTGCTGATGTGTTGATGTGCTGATGTGCTGATGTGCTGATGTGCTGATGTGCTGATGTGCTGATGTGCTGATGTGTTGATGTGCTGATGTGCTGATGTGTTGATGTGTTGATGTGTTGATGTGTTGATGTGTTGATGTGCTAATGTGCTGATTTTGATTTGTTCAAGTGCTTGAAAGGTATCCGCTCAATAAATGAGGGTAATTCTTTTACTAAAAGAAATGGCGGTATG
>DYQT01000023.1:0-9614 GCA_020719165.1 Draconibacterium orientale
TTAATTACCGCATAAAACTGTTAATAACGTTAATATTTACAACTGATTAGTTACCAATGAATAATGATTTCATAATTTTTGTTTTTTTACGCGTTTTGTTTTTTAATGTCACTCCGATTTTGTTAACCCTGTTCCTTAGAACTAAAAGCTCATGATGTAATGGATTACCTGTCTAACCTGTAGCAATATTATGATCTTCATGCACTTATTTATTGCCAGATAGCTTTTACTTCCAGATATTCAGGTCCATCCTCCAAAGGATACCCAGGAACTTTAACGGCTTTAATGGTGACCTTCTTCGAAACGTAGTCATTAAGATTGATGGTTTTGCTTTCCAGGGCGCAGTAGATTTCACTATCCGTGCAGTCGATTGTATGCGTTCCGTACTGATAGGTGGTAATGCCCTGCTGCGAAATAATACCCGATAATACCAATTCGTTGGTTGGGATCTCCTTTTGCTTTTCGCATGACCAGAGTGCCATGAGGCAAAATAATAGTGTGAAAATTTTTGTTTTCATGGTGTTTCTGTTTTTGATTATTGTTTAATAAATTTTAAGGTCTCAACCTTGTTCCCATCGGTGAACCGGCACAGGTAAATGCCCTTGCATATTCCCCCGACATCTACATCCATCTCCCTTACTCCGTTTGTGGTCAGGGATTTCACCACATATCCGTTGAGATTGATCAGCTCAATGATACCAAACAGGGTCTCATTACCGGTCGCGGCAATTTTTATTGATTCATGGGCCGGATTTGGGCAGATGATGAAAGAAGTCTTAGACTCGTCTGGTAGGGGGTCATCAATCCAAAGTGTAATATCAGAAAAGCTCAGATTACGGATAAACTCAATCAGGTATTCATCAGAATTACTGCCGGTTTTTAGTACGTTTAACTTACCGGGTGTGAAGCTCAGGTTTCGTATCCCGGTCAGCGAATCGTTGGTTTGTTCGCCCGTTTTCTGTCTTACATATAATGTTTGTGCGCAGATGGTTGACGAGGCAAAGCCCAGGAAAAACAACATACTTATTATGAAGTGAATGTATTTCATCCGCACCTCCTGTTTTTTTAATTTCTGTTTGCTATGAGATTGATAGCTTTTTTGTATAACCACTATTACCTGATGCACCGGACCGTGAATCCCATCGCTTTATAATAGAAATTAGTTTCACATATGGTATGATCGAAATAGAGGTGCAATCCTCCCCATAAGCTTTCCTGGATACTGCTCCAACAAGCCCCGGTGGAGCCCCGTTGGTTTAGTGAACCATCTGTGTAGCCGATAAAGCCTGCAGCATGAAGTTTAATCCCGGAACTCCATGCGCCATCCCAGTTTATCCATCCATTGGAAAGATCCACATTATTCCATTCGGTATAGGTTGGGATACGCCATGGGGCTCCAAGTTCAAGCGTGCATGGGTCAACACTGGATTGCCATTCGGAGTTTTCTTCAATCCATGAAACACTCCAGAAAGGCGATGCATTTGAACCATCATGCCTGAATCCCTGCTTTCGGTTAAACTGCCAGTACCAGCCTGCCGAGGCCTCCGTTGCATCATTTTTTGCACTGGCCTGATGATCTGATCCCAGGTTGCTCGTAATCCAGCATTTATCAGGCTCTCCCGGAATGCTGGCCACGGTTCCATAAGTTGTTATCTTGTTTTCAGGTGCAATGTTACCCGCAAAGTGGTTAATGATAAGGTTGTCGCCACAACGAAAACCAGAATCCGGATCGGGATTGTAAAATATAATGCTGTCAATTTCTGATACTGCAAATTGATCAATCACGATGCCCGCTTTCATAAGGTACATTGTGTCGTTCTGCGCTGTTGAATGAAACGCTGTCAAAAACCCGAAAAGGGTAATAATTAGTTTAAATCTCCCGATGTTCATGATTTTTTGCTCTTCTTATTTTTTGATTTTGTTAAAGTATTTAAACTGCTCCGGAAACAGAGATGCCAAAAAAGCAAAATCGGTTTTATTGCTACAACTGTTTTGTATGTTTTATGAGAACCCCTGTTTTAAAAGGTGTCCCGATTTCTTTTAACTGATAAATATAAGAACCCGGCGAAAGATGAGACACGTCAACCTTTGTTGATGAGTTTAGCAGTTCTGCTGTTAAAACAAGTGTGCCGTTTTGGTTATAAATCGCAATTGTTGCTGGCACTTTCAGACCGGCAACCCGAAACTCTTTTTCCATTGGGCTTGGAAACACGGCGGGCTCTTTTGATTTTTCATTCCATGATTCAGCACTGGTGCCGATAACTGGCGCAATGTCTGTCACGGCCCCTTCAATGATGGTCAGGTTGTAGGGGATCGAGGCAGGAGGTAAGGTGTACCAGCCATTGGCACTTCCTCCCCAGCCAAAATTGAAATGGTAGAACTCATCGGTGTTATAGCCATCTGCTACCACATTATGCCCGCCGGAACCACCTTCAACCAGCAATCCGAGTTGCACCGGCAGCGCTATTTTGATATTATCTGCCACGATACGGTTAAAAGTTGTATCATCGGGAAAAATAAGTTTTGAGTGAACATATCCAAAGCGCTGAAAAGAGATCAACGCCTGATCAAGTCCGAAGGTACCTGATACCTGGCTGGTATATACCTGTGTGGCAGTGACACCGCAGGCAAAACTTAACGCAGCAGTACCTGGCCACGCGATTTGCCCTCCTGAACTGTAAGTAAGCTCTATTTGTTCGAGTAATGTGTTGAGTGAATCGAAACTCGGAAAGCCCCTTGATTGGTGATCATCGTCGATCCAGTAGCTATTCCCCGCCCCATAAGTGTGATAGTAATCATCGCCATCATCCAGCCGGGTTTGATGGATTTTTTTATGAAGGTTAACGATTTGAGCCATGGCGGTAGCGGGACACCCGACCACGCTCCGGGCACCGGCATTCAAATCCATCGGGCACATGGAGTTGTATGGCGCTGTTTGTGTCCAGTTGGTTTCCACCCATCCTTCGGTGTAGGTGGAATTTTCCGGAGGCCACTGTTGAAAACCCGGGTTATCGAATCGTTCACATAAAAAGCGCTCCCAGAAGCCGGTTACTTTCTGCCGGTCATGCAACGACAAACGCTCCCATGCTGCCATTCTTGACTGGATATTTTGGGAAAGCCAGTTAATAAAAATGCTTTTCTCGTGATCAGGTAGTACGCATGAACCAAAATGGGCATAACCAATCACCGGATCAACCTTAGCGGAAGCCGAAAGAATAATAAACCCCGAAGGCTCGTAGTGCAGAAGGTAGCCAACGGGTATAGAATCCGAACCGGGAATGGTGGCTATTGAATTAAGAGAGATTCCGCAATGCCTGAGTTGCATAAAATGATTGGCAGGTTCCATGAGCCGGTCAACCGATAGGAGCTGTCCAAAAAGAAAAGTGGTCCAAATGAACATGCAGCAGATCAATACTAATCTTTTCATTCTTTTTATGTTTGATTGTCAAAATTAATATCATTTTTCTCAATGATCAATTTAAACCAGTAAATGGTGAAATATTATGAGAAACCGGCTGTTATGACTTAGTAAATGGTAAAACGATTTCAGAATAGCATTAACCCTGAGCCCGAAAATTATTGCCGAAGAGTAATATTTTCGGCTGAATCCTGTTAATTTTATTTATCTTCATCAACTTTTACCTGAACTTCCTACGAATAATATTCCGGATGGTTTTCAGTAGCTTACATAGGATAAGTCGTCAAAGTCCATTTTCATTTTTCCCTTGGTTGTTTGTCTTACTAACCGGGGCAATATGTTGGCCGGAGCACACTCATTCTCAATCTCTTTTTCACGACAGTATAACCAGGGTCTTACCCCGGATTAAGGATAAGGCGGAACAAGTGCATTTTTATAACCGGATGGCTGAGGGGCTACTGAACAGTGACACAGCCCTGGCGAGAAAAATGGCATTGGACGGATTAAGGCTTGCAAAAGCCCTGGGAGATCAATACGAAATTGCCAAAGCAAACTTTATCCTCGGGAAAATTGCCATTGTTGAAAACAGGCTTGACGCTGCCCAAAACCATCTGTTTACAGCAAGAGATATTACCCGGAACAGCGCTCATAAGCAACTCTGCGCCGATGTTCTCGAAAAACTTTGCCTCCTTTGTGAAATGCAGGGAGAATATGAGGAGGCACGACGATTGGCACTGGAGATGATTCCAATGAGGGTCAGTACAAATGAGAAATCGAAAATCCCATCCTCTTATCTGATCCTGGGCAACATTTTACAGCTTATCGGAAAATACGACAGTGCCATCTTCTACTTTAACAAAGCCCTGACACTTTACGAGGAGAATCGGAACGCCAACGGAAAGGCCAAGGTTTTCAACAATATCGGAAACGTGCACTATTACCTGGGAAATTATGATACCGCTATTCAATACTACCTGAAATCGTTGCAGATAAAAGCTGAACAAAACGATACCGTTGCACAGTCAAAAACGCTCAACAACATTGCAGCCATATACTACCAAACCGGCAACTTGCCGAAATCACTGCAATATTATCGAAATTGCATGTCTCTTCTACATTCCATGGGGCATGAGCCTCATTTGGCCATTGGCTATGGAAATATTGGCCTGGTGTATTATGACATGAAAAAGTACGACAGCGCCATGCAATATTATTCCAAAGCATTGGCTCTTTATAAAAAGCATCGAATGGTTAAGGGAATTGCGGCTACCCTTACCAACATCGGGTTGCTGAAATATGATTTACAGCAATATCAGGAGGCACTTTCTGATTTCAAATCGGCCCTGGCGCTGAACCGGGAGATAAGAGATGAACCGGAAACAGCCCTAACCCTGCAGCATATGGCCAGTACCTATTTGGCTATAAACCAGACCGGCCAGGCGTTACATTTTGCCCTGCTGAGCCTTGAGATGTGTAGGAGTCATGGACTAAAAAAGCAGCAGATGGATGTTCATAATCTGCTGGCGCGGATCTATTCCGAAAAGGAACAATACAAACAAGCCTTGATCCATCTCAACGCTTTCAATAACATCAAAGACTCTGTGTTTAGTAATGAACAACGCGAAGAGTTAAACCGGATTATTGAAAAATATGAAATGGAGCGGAAAGAGAAACAGATCAATCTGCTTAAAACGGAGAAGAAAACCGTCGAACTGGAGTTGCAGAAAAGAGATCTTATTGTGTACGGGATAGCTCTGATTTTTCTGCTTATTGCCATCATCGCCTCCCTGTTGTTTAACCGGTTCAGGATTAACCGGAATCAGTTACAAATAAGCATGGAGATTAAAATGAACGAGGTGGAACAACGATTGGTTCAGAGTAAGCTTAACCCGCACGCCATCAGCAACGCATTGAGAGCCATTGAAAAGATGATTTTCACTCAGGAGGCAGAACAGGCCTCGCTTCACCTAAAAAGGTTTGAGTCGTATGTGCGTCACCTTTTGGATAAATCCGTCGGGACAATGATAACGCTCACGCAGGAATTGTCTTTTCTACAGCTTTATATGGATATGGAGATGGATTTCGCACCGGGGAAATTCGAGGGAAAGATCTCCGTTTCGCCCGACCTGGTGCCTGATGAAATTGAAATCCCGCCGATGTTCATACAACCTTACCTTGAAAATGCCATAAAGCACGGCGTGAAGCATCTTGTCGGGCCGGGATTGATCGAAATAATGTTCTCTAAAAAGAGCAACCATCTGGTATGTACGATCACTGATAACGGAATAGGGAGGAGAGCCTCGGAGGATCTTTACCGGAATAAAAGGGAACTCTATCCTTCGGTGGGCTCTGGCCTGCTTGATGAACGCAGGTCGTTGTTAAAGAAACTCGGAAGAATCGACATCGACCTGGAAACAACCGATTTATTTGACAACGCCGGCAATGCCGCCGGAACGATGGTGACCATCCGGTTTGAACTGGATGAATAGGAATTTAATCCGTGAAAATACTATGTTAAAAGCTGTTATTGTTGAAGATACGGATCAGGATAAGCAATGGTTGAAAAGTTTGCTTGTGCCCTGGCATGATGAAATCAAGGTTGTTGGCGAAGCCGACACCTGTACCGAAGCGATTAACCTGATAAACCAAAGTCAGCCGGATGTCGTTTTTCTGGATATTCAACTGAAGCAAGGCGATGGATTTGATGTGCTTCAGGCACTCAACCCAATCGATTTTAAAATCATCTTTACCACTTCATTTGAGACTTTCGCGATTAAGGCGATCCGGCTCAGCGCCTTAGACTACCTTGTCAAACCCATTGAAAAGGAGTTATTTGATCAGGCGCTCAGGCGGCTTTTATCGGAATTTTCCGATACTGCCCAGAAAAAGAAGATAGAAATCCTGATCAGCAATATCAGTCAGGTGAAAAAGATAGCCCTGCCGGCTCAAAACGCTATCAAATTTGTCAACATCGACAACATTGTCCGTTGCATGGCTGACTCCAATTACACATGGTTTTATCTGTCAGATGGCAGTAAGATACTGGTTTGCAAATGTCTTAAAGAGTACGAGGAACTATTGGAGCCCTGTGGCTTTTTCAGGGTACATCAGTCGCACCTCATCAACATCCGATACATCATGGAATTTAAAAAAGAGTGCGGGGGAGTTTTGGTCATGGAAGACTTGGAGGAGATCCATGTAGCCCGCCGCAGAAAAGATTTATTGCTGGCCGCAATTAACGGATTGCAGCACAAACAGTAACAGCCGGAATGAAAACAGTCAAAATGATCTCTTCATCCTCGGACTATAAGGTTATAATGAATCGCGTCGTCTCTTCAGCCGATTCGACATGAATTGATCCTCTGTGCAATCTCAGTATCTGCCTTGAAAGACTCAACCCGATGCCGGATCCATTTTCCCGGGTTGTAAAAAAAGGGATGAATATCTTATCAATTGCCTCTGCCGGGATCATGGGGCCATTGTTGGAAATGAGAATTTTGTGATGATTTTGCCTCGAAAGGTCGACCGTGATTCTGATCTTTCGGTTCTCAGATGTCTCCAGGAGCGCCTCCATGGCATTGTTGATAATGTTGATCATGACCTGTGTGAGCAGTTTTTTGTCGCCGGTGATCTCTTTGATCTTTTCGTCGATTTTTATTTCCAGTTTTATTTGCTGTTTTTCGAGTCGCTCATGCAGCAGCAAGGCGATGTGACCGAGCCACTCATGTACTCTGAAGGGTTCAAATTCGGGTATCGGAATCCTGGTCAGCTTCCGGTAGCTGTTCACAAAGTTGACAAGTCCGTTGCCGCGTTCACCAATGGTATCGAGTCCCTGGATCACATTGTCGATGATCTCCTCATCGATTTTACCAGGAAGGACCGGTTTGCCATTTTCAACGAAAAATTTCTGAAGCGTCCCAGTCAATGACACAATGGGAGCGATGCTGTTCATGATCTCATGGGTGAGCACCCTGATCAGCTTTTGCCAGGAGTCAAGCTCCTTCTCATCGAGCTCATGCCGGATATCCTGAAGGGATATCAGTCGGGAAACCTTGCCGCCATAACGGATCTCTTTAGTCCGGATCAGCAGGTTGATCAGTGTATCCCCTGTAAGTTGTTTATAGGTATTCGCTTCACCCGGATTGAAGGTTGTCAGAAAGTTGAACAGATCAGGATTTCTGAGTGGTATCAGGTGAAGCGGGGTAAAAACCGGAATACCGGCATATTCAAAAGCCTTATCATTCATAATCTCCACCTCATTGTTGTGGTTGATCGCCATCAATCCTGTGCCGGCATGCTGTATAAATGACCGATAATATTTTTCGAGGTATTCATTCTGAAGTTTAATTTCATTGATCCGATCATTCAGATTATTAAGGCTTTGATATAGCTGTCGGAGTGACTTCTGCCTGATGGAGGTCGGGAACTTCAGGGACGAGTCCTCATTTCTGATTGCCTCAAAAAAGAAGGCAATCTGCCTGTTCGATTGGTTGAAATTATGAATAACTGAAATTGCGGCAAAAGGAACAGGTATCAGAAACAGCAAATACCAGGGATCCATATGGAACGCGGTCAGATAACCCGCAGATACCGCAGAAAAGACGATGATCATAATGCTGGCAACGGTAGTCAGCGTTATTCGTTTATATCCCATACTTTTTCATTTTTTTATATAACGTTGTGCGGGAGATTCCCAGGTTGCGGGCGGTGAGGCTCAAACTCTGACTTTGCTTCTTCAACTCCTTCATGATCATCTGTTTTTCCATCTCCTCGAGGGTCAGGGTTTCATCGGTGTGCACATGATGGGTTTGGTTCAGATAAAGGTCTTCCGGCGACAAACAATCACCATCGCACAGAATCACCGCCTTTTCAATGGTATGCTGCAACTCTCTGATGTTTCCGGGCCACTGATATCTTTGCAGCAACTCTATCGTCCTGTTTTGAAGCTTTAGACAGCTTTTTTTATACTTGGTACTGTATTTACCGATAAAAAAATTGGCCAGGATTTCAATGTCTTCCCTGCGTTCGCGCAGTGGCGGAAGTTCGATTTGAATGGTGTTGATGCGGTATAGCAGATCCTGCCTGAAGGTTTGCTCCCGGATCATCTGCAGCAGGTTTTTATTGGTCGTACTAATCAGCCTTATATCTACAGGGTGCTCTTTATTGGATCCCACCGGCACAACAACCCTGTTTTGCAACACATTAAGCAACTTAGACTGAAGTTGTAAGGGAAGATTCCCGATTTCATCAAGCAACAGGGTTCCCTTATGGGCCAGCATGATTTTGCCGGTTCGGTCTTCACGGGCATCGGTAAAGGAGCCCTTGGTATGTCCGAACATTTCACTTTCAAACAGCGACTCCGACATTGATCCCAGGTCGACGGTCACCAGCAGTTCATTGTGCCGTTCCGATAACCGGTGAATCTCTTTGGCGATGAGCTCCTTTCCTGTTCCGTTTTCGCCGGTGATCATGATGTTGGCATCGGTTGCGGCTACCTTCTTTACAAGATCCAGAATTTTTTGCATGGCGGGTGAAACACCGATGATCATCCGGTCATCCCTGTTCATTTCAGTCTTTAGCTCCTGTTCCCGTTTTATCAACCTGCCGACAGTAAGATTTGACTTCCGCAGCTTGAGGGAGGCCTTGAGCGTTGCCAGCAATTTCTCATTTTCCCAGGGTTTGAGTATAAAATCAGCAGCCCCTTCATGGGTGGCTTTTACGGCAGTTTCAACGTCCCCGTAAGCAGTGAACATCACCACCTCGATATCTT
The DNA here is from genome assembly GCA_020719165.1 of Draconibacterium orientale. Classification (GTDB taxonomy): domain Bacteria; phylum Bacteroidota; class Bacteroidia; order Bacteroidales; family FEN-979; genus CAIVAT01. Next base: position 9,189 of record DYQT01000023.1, read on the forward strand.
TCCTGAGTTTTTTTATTTCACGCAACCAGTACATCCCTTCATTGCCTGAGCTTTCGCCTGCCTTGAAATTCATGTCGAGCAGCACGACGTCAATATCGCGGGTCTCTATTTCATGAATCAGCGTATTTGGACTGGAAATGGTGATCACTTCAAGAAATTCGAATTTCAGGAATATCCGCAATGCACTCAGAACACTTTTATTGTCATCGACAATAAGCAGCCTGCCCTCTTTTGATTTTTGTTCCATCAATAATGGTTTTAATATGACTAATCCCCCGGTGGTGGTTTTATCCTTACTGACCTCAACCCCCGACCCCTGATGGTGGTTTTATCCTTACTGACCTCAACCCCCGACCCCTGGTGGTGGTTTAATCCTTACTGACCTCAACCCCCGACCCCTGGTGGTGGTTTTATCCTTACTGACCT
>DYQT01000023.1:9714-27303 GCA_020719165.1 Draconibacterium orientale
AACCCCCGACCCCTGGTGGTGGTTTTATCCTTACTGACCTCAACCCCCGACCCCTGGTGGTGGTTTTATCCTTACTGACCTCAACCCCCGACCCCTTCTCCTGAAGGAGAAGGGGAGGTGTGTTATAGTATAGATTATCAGATAATTATTTTTTAATAAATAACACTGCCACTCCTTTTCCTCTAAGGAGAAGGAGATGGAGGATGAGGTCATTAAAAATACAGCCCCGGTCAGGGGTGGATTATTAAAGCTCACGCAAATGTACAGAATGTTAACAAAGACCTGTTCAGTTTGTTTACAAAATAATTTGACCATTTTTTCCATATAGTTGTTATTCAACATTATAACATGGCGGCACGAAAATTGAAATATCATATGGTTGTAATTCAAAAAAAGACCAGTAATGATAAAAACAATCAATCTCACGAAACGGTTTAAGACCGACGAAATCGAGACCACCGCACTGAACAATGTGAGCATGGAGGTAAAAAAAGGTGAATTTATTGCCATCATGGGCCCTTCGGGTTGTGGGAAATCGACCCTGCTGAACATTCTGGGGATGCTTGATAATCCCAGCGATGGCGCATATATTTTCAATGGCGTCGATGTATCGAAATACAAGGAGAGCAAGCGCACCCAGTACCGGAAGGGCAACATTCAATTCGTTTTTCAGAGTTTTAACCTGATCGACGAACTCAATGTTTTTGAGAATGTGGAACTGCCGCTGCTCTACCTGAAGAAAACCGGCGCTGAACGAAAGCAAATGGTTACCGAAATACTGGAGCGGATGAAGATCGGGCACCGCAGAAAACACTTTCCGCAACAACTGTCTGGCGGACAACAACAAAGGGTGGCTATTGCCCGTGCCGTTGTTCCTCAGCCACAACTAATTCTGGCTGATGAGCCTACCGGGAACCTGGATTCTAAAAACGGCATCGAGGTAATGAACCTCTTGTCGGATTTGAACAAACAGGGTACAACCATCGTGATGGTCACCCACTCGCAGCGCGACGCCGCTTTTGCACACCGGATTGTGAATTTATTCGATGGCCAGATTGTAACGGAAGAGGTGGCCAACCATCAGCAAGCGCTCTGAACATGAAATGGTTCCGGATCATCACCCTGATATTGATCACAGGTTTCAATGACGTGCAGACCACGGTTGCCCAAAAGGCATGGGCCCTCGACCAATGCATCCATTATGCCTGGGATAACAACTTTTCGGTTCATAACCAGGAACTTGATGTTAAGATTCGCCATGCGGATTTCAGGCAGGCAAAAAACAATCTTCTGCCATCCCTCACGCTTCAGTCATCCTTCAACCAGAACTACGGAAGGAGTATTGACCCGACCACCAACGCCTACATCGATGTACAATTCTTTAACAATGGGTATGGGGCCGGATCGTCAATTGATCTTTTCAACGGATTTATGAAGCTGAACACCATTGATATGCAACGCTTGAATTATGAGGCGGAAAAGAACAGGTTGCAGCAGGTTCGGAATGAGGTGGCGTTTACCGTCATCAACAGTTATTTTGATGTGCTGTTGCAGCAGGGATTGTCGTCCATTGCCTGGGAGAATTACCGGTTGTCGCGCAATCAGCTCGATTACACAACAAAATTTGTGGCAGTCGGACGAAAACCCGGCACCGACCTGCTTGAAACAGAAGCGAACCTTGCAGCCGACAGCTTCTTGCTCGTTCAGTCGCATCATCTGCTCGAACAGGCTACCCTTGGGCTGAAATACCAGATGAACTATCCCCTGTCCGACAGTTTGGTGGTTGACACCCTGGTTCCGTCTATTTTTTCGGGTAGCATGGATACCCTCTCCATGGAAGAACTCTTTCGTGCAGCATCTGTTGCCCTGCCCGATTTAATTTATGCAAAGAACCAACTCAAGGCTGCAAAAAAGGCTGTTCAGATCAGCAAAGGTGACTTCTCACCAAGTTTGGGTTTTTATGCCGGCTGGGGTTCATCGTACACCGAAACCGATCGCGATAACAGCAATCAGATCATCCCGTTCTCCGACCAGATAACCAATAATTCCAACGAATACCTCAGTATTGGCATCGAGATTCCCCTGTTCTCGAAATTCTCAAAATACACTTCACTGAGCAAATCAAAATTAAAATACCAGCAGGCTAAAATCAACTATGAGGATATTTCCTACAAATTGCAGATGGGGGCTGAGAAATCGCTTACCGAATGGCGGGCGGCCAGGGCTGAATATGAATCTTCACTCAGCCAGCTGGCATGGAGCAGAAAAGCCTTTGAAGCAGCCGAAAAGAAGCTCGACAAGGGGCTCATCAGCATCATTGAATTTTATATTCAGAAAAACAAGTGGGTCAGGGCAAAAACCGAAGTTTTGCGAACCGGGTTACAGGTCCTTCTGAAGGAAAGGTATATCAGGTTCCTGATGACCGGATCATTGCTTGGGGGAACCAGAGAAAAATGAAAAGTGGAAAGTGAATAGTGAAGGATGGCATTTGAATTTTGAATTTAGAACAACTCTCATATTTATGGAAAATCAATCAGCCACGGGAATGGACCGGGTAATAAAGGAGAAACGGTGGATAAAAAGAAAATACTGGAAATATATCGCGGGAGGGGTAATTTTCATAGGGGTGATCCTGTTTTTTATATTCAGGGACTGGACAAGCACCGTAAGGGTCGAAAAGGAGAGGATTACCACTGCTCCGGTTTTCAAGGGAGTATTTAACGATTACATCACCAACGACGGTACGGCTGCCCCAATTTCCACTGTATTTCTCGATGCCTATGAAGGGGGAAAAGTGGAAGAGATCATTCTCGAAGAGGGAAGCATGCTCAAAAAGGGGGATGTAATTATCAGGCTTAGCAACAATGATTTAAACCTTAACATTCTCAACAGCGAGGCACAATTAGCCGAGAAGTCAAACTTTCTCAGGGAGGTACGGATCAGGATGGAACAGGAAAAGCATTCGCTGGAACGGGAGGTGTTGAATGCGAAGTTTGACCTGGTAGCGAAAAAGAGAACATGGGAGCAGAACCAGGAATTATTTAAAGACGAGCTGATCTCGCGCGATGAATTCATCCGCTCGGAGGAGGCATACATGCTTGCCGAGAAAACCCTTGAACTTGTCTTCTTACGCCAGAAACAGGACAATGAATTCCGGAACCTGCAAATTGAACAGATCACGGAGAACCTGAAAAACATGCAGATGAACCTCTCGCTGGTGAAACAGCAACAGGATTACCTGAATGTAAAATCGCCCGTCGATGGTCAGCTCGGCAGTCTGATGGTGGAGATCGGCCAGGCGATCACCCGCGGCTTCCGGATCGGGCAGGTCAACATCCTCACCTCTTACAAGATTGAGGCCGATGTTGACGAACACTACATCGACCGGATCAGACCGGGGTTGACAGGCTATATCGAGCGGCCGAACGACACCCTTCAATTAGAGATTAAAAAGGTATATCCAGAAGTGCGCAACGGAAGGTTCAAAATTGACCTGGTGTTTACCGGCAAGCTCCCCGAGAACATCCGGATCGGCCAGTCATACTTCATCAAACTTCAGTTGGGTCAACCCATTGAAGCCATCCAGATTCCACAGGGAAGTTTCTATCAGACAACCGGCGGGCAGTGGATATTTGTTGTGGACAAGAGCGGCCGGTTCGCCATCAAGAGAAACATCAAAATAGGCCGGAAGAACCCGCAATATTATGAGGTCATAGAAGGACTGGAGCCCGGTGAGCAGGTTATTTTGTCAGATTACACCATGTTTGGAAATAATGATAAAGTGGAGTTGAATTAACCCCCAATAATAGATTTGCATCATGATAAAAAATATTTTCCGCATTATTTTCCGCAACATTGCGCGACAAAAAGGATTTACCATCATCAACCTTACCGGTTTGGCCGTCGGTATGGCAACTTCCCTGCTCATCCTCATGTGGGTGATGGATGAACTGAGTTATGAGAAATTTAACGAGCATGCCGGTCAGATCTACATGGTAAATCAGGATCAATTCTATACCGGAGATCGTTTTCGGGTCCAGGTAACTCCTCATCCCTGCGCGCCGGTATGGAAAGAAAGGATTCCTGAGATCAGGGAAACGTCGCGGTTGGTAGTTCTTCCGAAATTATTATTCCGCATCGGTGATAAAGTTTTCTACGAGACCCAAATTAAGGCGGCCGATTCTGGAATGCTGAAGGTTTTCACCCTTCCGCTGGTATCTGGCGATGCGCGGAGTGCTCTGCGCGACCCTCATTCAATCATTCTGTCGGAAAAGCTGTCGAAAAAATATTTCGGCGACGACGACCCAGTAGGGAAGGTGATCACCCTCGAAAACAAGTTTCCCTTCACCGTAAGCGCCGTGATGAGAGACATCCCGAAGAATTCAGTGTTCAGCGCTTCGGGCATGTCAAGAATCGGCATTGATGCAATTTTCCCGTATGCTTTTCTGAAAGAGATTGGTGTATCGAACGATTCCTGGGGCAACAACAGCATATTCACTTTTGTGCTGCTCGAAAGAGGTGCCGACCCCAAATCCGTCAACAAAAAACTAACCGACATTGTGGTAGAACACAATCCGGAGACCAATGCAAAGTTTTTTCTCACGCCCTGGCTTGACTACCGCCTGCACACCCAGTTCGGATTCCAGGAAGGTAAAGGAGCCATTGTCAACGTTTATATCTTCATGGCGATTGCCATATTTATTCTGCTCATCGCATGTATCAACTTTATCAATTTAGCCATTGCAAAAGCCGCCTTGAGGGGCAAGGAGATTGGGGTCAGGAAGGTGGCTGGCGCCAACCGGCTGACCATGATCGGTCAGTTCATGATTGAATCGATGGCGCTGGTGCTGATCGCCCTGATCTTTGCGCTTGTCCTCGTAAGCCTGTTGTTAGGTGTTTTCAATTCGATTGCGGGGAAAAATTTCACTGTGGCTGACATTTTCCAGGCGAAATTTATCGCGGGTTTTATCATCACCGGGCTGGTGACCGGCATCCTGGCCGGAATTTATCCGGCATTTTATTTATCGTCGCTGAAACCGGTACTGGTACTCAGAGGAGAAACAGCGTCGGGAAAGCGAAACAGCCGGTTAAGGCAGGTTCTTGTCGTGGTGCAATTCTCCCTCTCGATTTTCATCGCGCTGGGCGCCATCTTCATGTACCTCCAGCTAAAATTCATGCAGGAAAAGGAGCTGGGTTTCGCAAAGGAAAACCTTATCAGCATTCCCCTGGCACAAAATGTCAGGTCAAAATATTATTCGCTGAAGAAAGAGTTGCTGAAGGAGCCGGTGATACTAGGGGTTTCAGCCGCAAGTCACAATCCCACGATGATTGGCAGCAATGGCGGCGGGGCTTCCTGGATGGGAAAGGATCCCAATCTTGAGGTGCTGATCGGGCAGAATATCATCGATTATGACTATTTAAGTACGATGAAAATGAGCCTTGTGGCAGGGCGGGACTTCTCGCCCGACCATCCCTCCGATATGGGGGATACTCTGGGAAATTTCCTTGTGAATGAGGAGGTGGCGAAACGGATGGGCGGCGGAGATGTCGTCGGGAAAAGCTTCCGGTTTATGGGGCAGCAGGGGGTCATCGTGGGGGTGATGAAAAACTTTCATTTCAGCGGGGCTCAGGAACCTATTGAACCCATGGCGTTCGCGGTGAGCGACAGCAAATCCTTCTCCAACATGCTGGTTAGGCTGGCACCCGGCGATCCCCCGTCCACCCTGAAGAAGGTGGAGAAGATATGGAATAGGGTTGTTCCCGATTACCCGCTCGAATACAGTTTTATCGACCAGGATTATGACAACCTCTACAGGGCAGAGATCCGGATGGGCCTTTTGCTGAAATATTTTACCATGGTTGCCCTCATCATCGCATGTTTGGGGCTTTATGGCCTGTCAACCTATGCCGCAAGCCGGAGGACCCGCGAAATCGGTGTGCGTAAGGTAATGGGAGCGGGCGTCGTCTCGGTGATCTTCTCTTTATCGAAAGAATTCCTCATACTGGTGATCATTTCCATCGCCATCGCATTCCCGCTCGGATGGTATGCCGTAAATAAAATGTTGCTGGAATTTGCCTACAGGATAAACTTAAACTGGCTGGTATTTGGTGCCATCGGACTGGGCGCATTGGTCGTTGCTTTGGTCACGGTAAGCCTCCAGGCCTATAAGGCTTCATGTGTAAATCCTGCGGTGGCCCTCAAAGCGGAATGAAATATAAAAAACATAACCTATCATGACACGAATCATATTCACTGCCATCTTGCGCAACATCAGGAAAAACGCCGTTTTTTCATCCATCAATATTTTCGGGCTTACGGTGGGAATAGCCAGTTTCATCGTGATGTTGCTGTTTGTGGTCAGCGAGCTCAGCTACGACCGGTACCATGAAAACGCCGACCGGATTCACCGTTTAGGTATCCGGGCTATGGTCGGAAATACGAAAATCAATCAAACCTGGTCCTCGGCCCGGATGTTCAGGGAAATGCGCGAGCGATATCCCGAAATTGAAGCCGGCGTGAAACTCTTCAGTTGGAATGATGTGCCGGTCAGAATCGGTGAAAATACATTTACAGATCCTGTTGTGATGTTTGCTGACTCAACCATCTTTGATGTTTTTACCCTGCCGCTTATATCGGGAAACCCTTCAACTGCGCTCAGTCGCCCGAATACCGTAATGATCAGTGAAACAGAGGCACAGAAGTATTTTGGGGAGCAGAATCCGGTAGGGAAGATCATGGAGATTGATACGTCCGGTTTCGGACGGTTCGAAGTGACCGGAGTATTTAAAGACATTCCGGCGAATTCGCACTTTCATTTCGGTTTGCTGGCCTCGCTGTCAACCTTCCCGGGATTGGCCAATGAAAAGGAGTGGACTGCAAACAATTTCGTCACCTATTTTTTACTTAGAAAAGGAGCATCAGCGAAAGAGCTTGAGAATAAATTGAAATTTTATGTGCTGGAGATAGCGGGTGTGGCACGGTATAAAGAGGCGCTTGCACAGGGAAATTACTGGGAGTTTTTTCTTCAGCCGCTAACCTCCATCCATTTACACTCTGATCTCAACGGTGAATTCGAATCAAACGGGAATATCAGGTATGTCTACATTTTCATGGTCATCGCCTTTTTTGTACTGATCATCGCCTGCATCAATTTCATGAATCTTTCCACAGCGAAGTCGGCCTTGCGTGCAAGGGAAGTCGGAATCAGGAAGGCCTCCGGTTCGACACGTGCCGTGTTGATCCGGCAATTCCTGTTTGAATCGATGGTTCTAACCTTTCTTGCAACAATACTGGCCATTGTGATTGTCAAACTTGTATTGCCGTTTTATGGTGACTGGGTTGGCCGTGAGTTGTCTTTCAATCTGTTCTCCTCCGCCTACATCATCCCCGGACTCCTGGTATTTGTCGTTGTTATCGGTTTTTTTGCTGGAATTTATCCCGCCTTCTTCCTGTCGTCGTTCAATCCGGTTAAGGTGTTGAAAGCGCAGGTTCTTTCGGAAAGCAAAGGGATCGGGCTGCGCAATCTGCTTGTCATCGTTCAGTTTTCCGCTTCGATCTTTTTAATTATAGGCACGATGATCATCAGCAAACAGATGAGCTTTATTCAGAATAAAGATGTTGGTTTTGTAAAAGAGAACCTCCTTATTTTGCGAACCCCTGCTCACTTTGCCACCGTGAGCCAAGCCTTCCGGGATGAAATCAAACAGCAGCCGGGTATCCTGGCAATGGGCACGTCATCTTCACTCCCCGGATTTTCATTCAATAACCTGGGTTTCGGCGCCGAAGGTGTGGATAAAAATTTCACCTTGAATCGGATTAAATGTGATACCGGATTTGCAAAAACCATGGGGTTCAGGATGGCAGAGGGACGTTTTTTCTCACCCGAATTTCCAACCGATTCAACAGGCATCGTTCTGAATGAGACTGCTGTCAGGATACTGGGTTTAAAAAATCCGATCGGCACCAAAATGTTTGACTTTGCCCGGAATCAGCACAAATATCACGTGATCGGGGTCGTCAAAGATTTCAATTACGAATCGGCGCATGCCACCATCCGTCCGATGGGACTGGTAAACCTGAACGGGTCGCCGGGCAGCTATATGACCATCAGGTACCAACCCGGAAAAAGCTCCGAAATTACTGCTTCCGTAAAACGTACCTGGGAACGCTTGTTACCCGGCACGCCATTCTCGATGAGCTATATGGAAGAGGACTATAAAAACCTTTACCGGAATGAGATTCAGACAAAACAGGTATTCACCATGCTTGCCGGACTCTCCATCATCGTGGCCATCCTCGGGCTCCTGGGCCTGGCCTCCTTTATGGCGCAACGAAGAACCCGGGAGATTGCGGTGCGTAAAGTATCCGGAGCAGGAGTAAGTCAGATCATCCGGCTTTTAACCGGAAAATTTGTCAATTGGGTACTCGTCTCCTTTGTGCTGATCTGCCCGGTTGCATGGTGGGTGATGAACAACTGGCTTCAGAACTTTGCCTACAGGATTTCGATGAGTGCCTGGATTTTTCTTTTATCAGGAGCGATCGCCTTGGTACTGGTAATACTAACGGTGGGGCTGGTCACCTATAGGGCTGCATCTGCCAATCCTGCTGAGAGTATGAAGTATGAATAATAGCAGTCAAAGACAAAGTAAGCGTATACGGTATGAACCTTTTAAACTATGTAGCGATAAGCGGAGTCACGATTCTGTTCCTGTCGTGCCATGGCAACCGGCTCGAAAACGATGAGAAAAAGCTCTCGGCAGAGATTCTGCTCCGGGAAAAAGTGGAGGCCGAACGTGTTGAACGTGAAAACATGCTCGCCGATTCGCTGAAAAAGCTTCCCCCCGGCTTCCGGTTCACGGAGGATCGTTCGGTAGATCCATCGCACCCCCCTGTGGTGATTGATATTGCCGGAAGCCTCGACAATATCAGGGACTTCACACTGTCGGATGTGGCATCCAAAATCACCTACATCCGGATGGAAAAGGTACCTGATTCCTCCTTCGCCAGGGCAATGAGGTTCAAATATTACCTGATGGACTCGAACATCGTGGCGGTGAACCCGTCGGGAATTCTTCTGTATGACCGAAGTGGGAAATATATCAGTACCATCGTAAAAAATGAATCTACCGGAATAGAGGTAAAGGAGGATGTGATGATCGTTCGGGGCGATAATACCTTTGTGGGCGGCGGCACCACGGTTTGGGCGACCGGGAAAAACCTGTTCTACAAATACAGAAACTCGCTCACAGGTCAGTCCTATATCATGGAATATGATTGCTCACAGGCACCATTAAACCTGTTGAACCAGTATGATACCGAAAAGCCTGAACAGATCAGGGGGATGGGCAGGATCGCCATCGATCTCAACCAAGGGAAAAGTATGGCTCCCCAGAAAGGCAATGCCAATGGCATGTGGAGCGCCGGAACCGACTTTATATACCAGCGGCTGGGTTCCATGATGCTCGACCGCAATACCTATGTCCAGCAACTGTCCGGTCCTTTCGATATGGGTGGCAAATTCATTCTGGGCGTTTTCAATCAGCAAGGAGATACCCTGGCTACCTTTACCCAATTCGAAAAACTGGATCGCTTTTCAAAAACAGTCATGCGGGGTACTGATCAAGGAGCCCAGTATGAGAACAATGGAAGGTTCTATATCCGGAACGCTTTTAATGACACCGTCTTCCAGGTGTTGCCCCCCAACAGGATGTTGCCGGTATATGTCCTTAAACCCGGCAAGTACAAGCTGCTGAAAAAAGAGGGCCTGGATCCCGATTTTGACCTGTCCGGAAAAATCATTCCGGAAACCTGGGCCGACACCAGGAATTACATTTTCCTGACCTTTTCAAAAGACAGCTACGACTGTAAAAATACCCGCAAAAGCAAGCAATTGAAACAATACCATGCCCTTTTCTCCAAATCAGCCCGGAAACTGTTCATCGTGAAAGGCGATCCGCATGCCTATGATCCGGAAATCCTGAAGAACAACCTCGACGGAGGGATGGCTGTGTGGCCTTCCTCTTATATGGTTGGCAACAACGGCGAGATTCTGATCTCTCTGAAGGGAAAGGAGCTGAAAGAACATGTGAAATCAGCTTCGTTCAATGCGTCAACCGCACCAGAGGCAAAAAAGAACGATTTGCTTAGGATGGCCCGGTCGTTGCGCGATGATGAGGATGTTCTGATGATTGTCGAATAACTGCAAGAACAATGATCCATTCACTTAAAATCATTTTTCGCAATTTCATCCGTAAGCCGGTTTACTCATTGATCACCCTGCTGGGATTTACCCTTGGCGTGATGGCCAGTCTATTGATCTGCCTGTGGGTGCTGAATGAACTGAGCTATGAAAAGTTTCACCCTGACTATGATCGCATATACCGGGTTCTGACGTTGGCAAAAGAAGGGGATGAAGTGGTGAAATCGTCCGGCTGCTACCGTCCTGTTGCGAAAACGTTGAAGATGACCTACCCCCAAATCGAAAATGCCACCTACCTCAGTTTTGATTCAGAGGACTCCCCATTAAAAAGGGACCGGGGTGGAGAAAAGATCGAAGCCCGCTGTGTGAGCACCAATGAGGATTTCTTTGACATTTTCAGCGGGTTTACCTTCATCGAGGGCACCCCTGAAATCGCGTTTTCAAAGCCAACAAACACTGTGCTTTCGGAGGAGGTTGCACGAAAACTCTTCGGCGATGAGCCGGCATTGGGCAAAATTGTCGTCAGTGACAAATATGATCAGGAGATTTATACCGTGAGTGGTGTGGTGCGGATACCCAAGCAAAGTCACATCACTTTTGGTTTTATTCTTTCCGGGAAAAGCAGCAGATATGCCTTTTTGGAGGATGGCTGGAGCGATAAAGCCCATGTGCATGTGTACATCAAACTGGCTAAAAATGCCCTGATCGACAACAAGTTCCTGGATTGCATAACCAATCACCTAAAACGGTTTTCAAGGCTTTCAGACAAACTGGTATTTCAGCCGCTGACTGATATTCACCTGCACTCCCATTACCAGACGCACCAGTATGATAAAAACATCAGCAATTTCAAATATGTTTGGATATTCTCCGGGTTGGCATTGCTGATTGTGCTCATGGCGGCGCTGAATTTTTCGGTGCTGTCGGTAGCGCGGTCATCGGAACGGTCGACGGAAATCGGCATTAAAAAAGTGTGTGGTGCCGAAAGGCCCGATATCATCCGGCAATTTATGGGTGAGGCGGTTTTACAAACAACGGCCGCCACCCTGATCGCCCTGTTTTTCATCTGGGTGATTCTGCCCTGGTTCAATCTCTTTACGGGCCAATTCCTTACGCTGAAGTTATCTTTCGGGCTGATGACCATTATTCTTCTGTTAACAGTTTTGGTGGGGATTGTTGCAGGTATTTATCCATCTCTCTATCTTTCCTCCCTGAAAACTGCAAGAATTTTCCGGGGAGGAAGCCAAAACGGATCGAAGAGCAATTTTACCAGGTTCCTGGTGGTGATCCAGTTCAGCATCGCTACCTTTTTTATTATTGCCACATCATTCTTTATCAAGCAGTTGAACTACATCCAGGGAAAGGACCTTGGTTTCGACCGGAACAACATTGTCGTCATTCCTACAGGGCTCTGGTACGAGAATAGATCATTCAAGGATGAGTTGATGAAAAATCCCAACATTCTGGGGGTAACCGCAACCGCCTATGCCCCCGTTGACTTCAACTGGCAGGTGAGGCTTGCGGTTGACCATGCCGGACGGAACGACAGCATCAGGGCCGCGATGATCTGGGCAGATGAAGATTTTGCTAAAACATACAAGCTGGAGCTCATTAAAGGACAATTTCTGCAGATGGATTTTACCGGATTCTGGAAAGCGCTGGAGGCCGAAACCGGCCACAAACCGGCAGCAGAGGAGCCTGTTTCCCTGCCTGTTGTGATCAATGAGACGGCTGAGAAAAGCATTGGATATCAGAATCCCATTGGCGAGCGAATCGGGAATTTCGTGATTGTCGGCGTAGTTAAAGACTTCCATTTCCGCCCGTTGCATTATCCCATTGGCCCGTTGATACTGACCTACGATCCGCAAAATATCATGACGATGAATGTGCGCATCGCTGACCATAACCGGGCGGCGACGTTGAAATTCATCAGCGACACGTATCGAAAACACAGGGACTCAAGAGGTTTTTCTTATAGTTTTTTCGATGACCTGCTGGCGCAGAAATACCAGGACGAAGTGAGGCTGCGCAACCTCACCCTGATCTTTTCGGCGCTGGCCATTATCATCGCGATGCTGGGTATCCTGGGAATGGCCGTATTTTCATGCGACCGACGCACCAAGGAGATCGGGATCCGCAAGGCCAATGGCGCCTCCATTGCCGAAATCCTTTTCATGCTGAACAGGGAATTCCTGAAATGGGTGGTGGTGGCCTTTATCATTGCCATTCCGGTGGCCTGGTACACCATGCACTGGTGGATCGAAAATTTTGCATACCGCACCGAACTCAGTTGGTGGGTATTCCTGCTGGCGGCCTGCCTGACCCTGTTCATGGCCCTGGTGGCAGTGAACTGGCAAACCTTCAAGGTGGCCCGCAGGAACCCGGTGGAGGCGCTGAGAGATGAATAAGATCATGCAATTCTAAAAAGCAACGGAAACAAGTTATATGACCGGTATGGAAACTGGTAAAACCTTATTCACAGATGAATGATCTCAGGTTTATATTCAGAATACTGAAACGGAATCCACTCACCTTTTTTGTCAATGTGATCGGGCTGGGCGTGGCATTAGCCACGGTGATCTTCACCCTCACCTACATCCGGTATGAGTTAAGCTACGACCGCCATTTCAAAACCAAAGAGAGGGTGGTGAGGCTTTACAGCCGGGTAACCGACAATACGAGCACCCGGGTGTATGGTATTTCCCTGCGTAAGGCCTATTCCGAGCTTCCCGAAATGGTGCCCGAAGTGGAGGCTGCTGTTCAGTTGTATGGCGGCTGGCCGGCATCGGTTCAAACCAAAGAAACGAAGGTGGAGAAAGTCGGGATTTATTATGCAGACCCTGAGTTTTTCAAAGTCTTCGGACTTGGACTCCGACTGGGAGATGAAAACAGGGCACTGGCCGGGAAAAAAAGTGCTGTAATCACATCAGCCGTTGCCGAAAAACTCTTCCATTCAACCAACTGCCTCGGTAAAACGGTTGAATCGGATCGGGAACAATTGACCATCACCGGGGTGATGGATGAGATCCCAAAAAACTCACACCTGAATTTTGGGATACTGATCTCTCTGTCAACACTCGATATGAGATGGTTGTCATCAAGCCTCGAATTTCAAAGTTATTACCTGCTTAAACCCAATACGGACTGGAAAGCAGCAGGCAATAAAATTGCCACAGCAAATAACCGGCTCATGAAAGAGTGGGCAACGGCCTGGAACGCAAAAATCCAATCGGGGGTGGAACCGGTTACCTCCCTGTACCTGCATTCAGAGGCCGGTGAATTCATCCAGGTCCATGGCAGTACGAAACTGATCCTGATCGTGGGTTTGATCGCACTGTTTGTCCTGATCACGGCACTGGTCAGCTACATTAACCTGTTCATCATCCAGGGCGAAAAACGCATTCTTGAAATCTCAACCCGCACCTTGTTTGGAGCCTCCAAAGTGAGCATTGCAAAACTCTTTTTCCTCGAAACGCTGATTGTCTTCCTTTTTTCTGCATTGCTGGCCCTGATGGTCATTTACAAAACCATGCCATTTCTGTCAACCCTGCTGCAATCGAAAGTCGATCTCTCCGACCTTCTCTCCCTGGATGGTATTATTTCACTGTTGATCTTGCTGACCGTACTTCTTTTGATCTCATCGAGTTATCCTGTACTCTATCTCTCAAGATTGAAATACGCATTGGGATTACGCGGAAAAATCTCCGGTGCCGGGAATAAAAACCGGCTTTCGAATGCATCAGTACTCGTGCAGTTCACAGTGGCCTCCTTTTTCATCAGTTGTGTCGTCGTCATCATTGCCCAATTGAATTACATGCATAACGTGCCGATGGGTTTTGATAATAACAATGTCATCACCATCAGCAATTGCAGTAACCCCATCTCAAAAAAGTACGAAAGCATTAAAACAGAATTATTGCAACTGCCTTTCATTACTGCCGTTTGCGGAGGCGAACATTTCATGGGCGGGGGATGCAGTGGCCAGTCCATCAGAAATGTAACCGATAGTGAAAACAGCAACAAGGCGATCAACGAATACCGTGAAAAGCCCGGATTTGGAGAACTCATGAAATTTGAATTGATCGACGGTCGGTTTTTTCGTCCATCCATGGCCGACAGTCAGGCAATAGTAGTAAACGAATCGACGATCAGATTGCTTGGCTTAAAGCCAAAAGCCGGACAAACAGTTATTTACAGAGACGAAAGGGTTGAAATTATTGGTGTTGTGAAGGATTTTTATTACGAGTCCAATCCTGGTGAACCCATTGAACCATTGGTCATTGCGAATTGTTTCTGGGGAACGCCCAACATCTACATCCGCAGTGTCGGCCCGCTTACCGGGAACCAGATGATGCTGATCAGGCGCATCTTCCAACGCTTTGATGAAAATTACATCTTTAACCCCAACATGTTGACAGATATTTTTGACAGGATGTATCAAAAAGAAAACCGGCTTGCAACAATGATTTCCATTGGGGCTGCCGAGGTTGTCATCATCAGCCTGATCAGTCTGCTGGTGCTGACCATTCTTAAAATCTCGCGCCGCACCAGGGAGATCGGGATCAGGAAGGTGAACGGGAGCACGGTTTGGGAGCTTATTTCCGGGTTGCTTAAGGAGACCATGATCATGGTGGCCTCTGCCATCATCGTTGCATCTCTGGCTGGATATCTGGTGATGGACAGGTGGTTGTTGGATTATGCCGAACGCATTCAACTCACCCCGGGGTATTTTCTGTTAAGCGCGTTGTTCGTTTTCGTCATTGCCATTGTTGCAACGATCTGGCAGGCCTGGCGGGCAGCAACGGGTAACCCGGTAGAGGCGCTGAAATATGAATAAATAAACACTACTCCATGTTCAAAAACTATTTCAAAGTCGCGTTCAGGAATCTTCTCCGGCATAAAGGATATTCCCTCATCAACATTTCTGGTCTCGCCATTGGCATGACCGCCTGCCTGCTGATTCTCTATTTTGTAAACTATGAGAAAAGCTATGACCGGTTTCATAAAAACAGCGACCGCATCTACCGGCTCCGTTACGAGCGAAGCGACCAGGCAGGCGGGGCCGTCAGGTTTGCCTCATGTTGTCCTCCCGCCGGATTGAGGATCAGGCAAAAGTTCCCCGAAGTGGAAAAGGTGGTTCGCCTGTTCAGGTATAAGGCTGCCGTTTCGAACCAGGATGACCGATCATTATCGCAACCGGGAAATAATTTCATCGAAGAGCGGATGTATTTTGCCGAACCTGGTCTCTTCGGGATATTCAAATATGCATTTATTACAGGTGATCCTCTGAATGGACTGAAGGAGCCTAATACCGCCTTTGTTTCCGAATCCACAGCTAAAAAATATTTCGGCAGCAGAAACCCGATGGGGCAAATCCTCAGTGTCGATAAAAAAACAAGCTATCGGATCACCGGTGTTTTTAAGGACATCCCACCCAATTCACACCTGAAGTTCGACATCCTGCTCTCCTACCAGAACCTGTTGCAGAAATTCGGGAAAGATGTGGAAGACTCCTGGGGCGACAGCGGCTGGTACACCTACCTGTTGCTCAAACCCCATACGGATATCAAGACGCTTGAAAAGAAGATCGCCGCGCTGGTCGAAGCGGAATTCGGCGAGGCGCTCAGGCAGTACAAGCTTACGTGTGAACTTCCGTTGCAACCGCTGAACGACATTCACCTGACCTCCCATTACATGCTGGAATTTGAAAATAACGGCGACCGCGATACGGTGAACTTCCTTTCGATCCTTGCGGTGTTTATCATCGTCATTGCCTGGGTGAATTATATCAACCTCTCCACGGCCCGTGCGCTCACCAGGGCCAGGGAGGTGGGTTTGCGCAAAGTTTCCGGGGCTTCGCGAAGCCAGCTCATGATGCAGTTTTTTTCCGAAACCGTGATATTGAATTTCTTTGCTGCACTTTTTGCACTTTTCCTGGTAATCCTGTTTTTGCCACTCTTTCGCCAGGTAACCGGAACGCCTGTTGAATACGGAATATGGGCGCAACCGTGGTTCTGGCTCACTGTTTTTACCATGTTTGTTGTGGGTGTGTTTTTTTCGGGCCTTTACCCTGTGATGGCGCTTACATCGTTTCAGCCTGTAACGGTGCTGAAGGGAAAGTTAGGGAATGCCGCCCGGGGGATCAGCCTGCGAAAAGCACTGATCGTGTTCCAGTTCGTGATGGCACTGGCGATGCTCATCAGCACCTTCACGGTGTTCAGGCAGTTGCAGTATATGAAAAACCAGGAACTTGGCTTCAGACTCGACAATACGTTGGTTATCAGGGCGCCCAGAGTAAGGGATGCCTCTTTTGGAAGCCGGTTGCAGACATTTAAGGAATTGATTCTGAAAAATCCGGAGATCAGCCATTTCAGTGTTGCTACCGATGTACCCGGGAAGCAGGTTTGGTGGGATGCAGGAGGGATTACCCGGAAGGGGGCCGACGACAACAAAAACTACCAGATCGTGGGAATCGATTATGACTACATTCCTTTATTCAACTTGAAAATGGTGGCCGGGCGGAACTTTTCACGAGAATTTCCATCGGATTCAAGCGCCCTGATCCTGAACGAAACCGCTTCGCAGTGGCTCGGTTTTCCGGGCTCCGCAGCCGCAATCGGGCAACAGGTCGATTACTGGGGAAAGATGTATACCATTGTCGGGGTGCTCAAAGACTACCATCAGCAGTCGGTCAAGCAGGCCTTCGAACCCCATATTTTCAGATTCATGCCCACGGGGAGGGATGTAAGGGGGCTGTTCGTGCTGAAGATGAACGCCCAAAATACAGCGCCCAACCTCGTGGAGATTAAAAAGCAGTTCGATGAATTCTTCCCGGGAAACCCGTTTGAATATTATTTCCTCGACGAATATTACAATCAACAGTACCAGTCGGATGAACTGTTCGGAACTGTGTTCGCCATTTTTTCATTCCTGGCGATCTTTGTTACCAGCCTTGGCATTTTGGGCCTCTCCTCCTTCATGGTCGCCCAGCGGACCAAAGAGATCGCCATCCGGAAAGTGATGGGCGCCGATGTCCCCGGGATCGCATTATCCCTGGCAAAAGACTTTCTGCTGTTGATCATCCTCTCCTTTGTCATCGCTCTCCCGGTAACGTATTTCGGCATCGAACACTGGCTGGAATCCTTTGCCATGAGAATGAGCCTTTCGGTGGGATTATTCCTGCTGCCCCTGCTGCTCGTCATCCTGATCACCGGGTTAACCATCAGTCTTCACGTTATCAAGGCGGCGATGAACAACCCGGTCGACAATATCAGGGATGAATGAAGTTAGGTTAATCTGAACAACAGCATACCCCTTTGGGTCCGACAGGTAGCTGCATATGCTCATCATCGCACTAACCGAAGTCGTGTCGATTTTTTTTTCAACAGGT
>DYQT01000410.1 GCA_020719165.1 Draconibacterium orientale
AGGTAGCCGAGTATGTTGGCCGACTGATCATGGATCACCACAGAAGAGGATGTGATTGTAGTAGCTATGGCCCTTTTTCTCACGAACCTTATTAATTTTGGGAGGGGAAACAAATGAGATACGAAACTGAAAAGCGGATTTGGATTGGCGGAATATCAATAATTGTTTTGTTTTTTATGTTTTCGATTTGGGGTTTTTTCTATACGTCTTCCGGGGAGCAAACCAGGAAACATTTTTGGTCCGGTTTTTCCGGCCTAGAACGAACAGTGACCTTCTATGATTGTGACGGCAAGGTCATTAAATCTTGGGCCGGAAATCTTAATGTTGAAGACCAGGGTGGCACGATTAGGTTCATCGCTGATGGTAAAACAGTAATTGTGGGCGGAAACTTTGTCGTTGAAGAAAAGTAAATGGAAAACTCAACCAGGACATTAAGACACAGACCAGGAACTTTTTCTCCGGTATGTCTTGGATGTCCAAGGTATGACATTTACCAAAACATCGCATGGTGTTTCTATAATAGAGCTTGGCGTAACCACGCTTTTATTAAGATATGTCCGGGAAAACCGGCTTAAAATCAGTCTGATAAATACCGGGAAAACATTTTGATTGTGGAGGGTTGTGGGAAAATGAAAAAGTTTTTAACTTTACTGCTATCGCTGTTTCTAGGGTCAACGGTTCATGCGAGCGTAATGAAAACCAACCTGGGCCTGGATGCGCTGGCTTCAAAGACAGCTTCGATCCTGGCCAGGGATAATAAAATCGACATCAATCTGAATGACGATCTGAACCTGGATAAAAGCTCCACGGCTTACGAAATTTACGCCGGTGTCAGTTACGACAAATTCTCGGCAAGAGTCTATCATTTCTTACCTAAAAACCAATCCGGATCGGGCGCTTTACGGCCCGGCCAATATGACGCCAAACAGAACGCCAAGGCTGACGAAACAATTCCTGTAAATGCGGAAAATAGTTTCAGATGTAATCGTATAGAAATCGGGGCGCCCATATTTTACAAAGGTTTTGTTGTCGAGCCCTTTTTTGTCAACCAGTGGACGGCTGGCAACCTGCAACTCAAATCAAACTATTTCAGTTACAATCTGGATTCAAAAAGTTCAACTCCTGGCGGGGGAGTTCTTCTTACACATTCAATATCTCAGGGAACACAACTTACGTTCAAATGGTTCCAGACTTCCAGCGACCAACATTTCGACATTCGTTACACCGGATTTAATCCCTCATATTTTTGGTCCCTTGGCTACACTCATCGAACGTTCAACTTGAGATCCCAAACCGGAAACCTTCAGACCACCTTACAAGGACCTGTAATCCAGGCCGGGTTAATTTTTTAGGGGGAAACAATGGATAGACCATCATGGGCCGAATATTTCCTGATGTTGGCCAAACTGGTAAGCGCCCGATCAACCTGTAACGTCAGAAAAGTTGGGGCGGTGATTGTAAGAGACAACAAAATCCTGGCGACAGGCTACAACGGGGCCGTTCATGGAGCTTTACACTGTTCGGACAAGGGGCCTCATTACTGTTTAAGACGGGACATAGGCGCAAGCGAGGCCGATAAATATAACTACTGCCTGGCGAGTCACGCCGAAGCTAACGCCATAAACCAGGCCGCCAGATTTGGAGTATCTCTGGAAAACTCTGCGCTCTATTGCACGCTTGAGCCCT
>DYQT01000150.1 GCA_020719165.1 Draconibacterium orientale
TCGGGAGCCAGAAAGCGCGGATGAAAACAAACCGTACATGTCAGATTTTTGTCTGCCTCGCTGATCCATTGATGATCATGCTGACCACGGCCTGCAAATTGTTCATGAGCCCATATAACCGTACCATCTTCAAACGCTGTTTTACCAATAACCTTGCTTGCGTAGGCATTGGTTGAATCAACCCTGTCAAGTTCAATAATGGTGTTTCCGATCATATTTCGTTGGTGTTTATCCGGTGATGCAATATTACGGTTTAAATAAACATTCCGGTTAATTCCGAAAAAGCATATCATCTGATGTTTGACAGGTCAGCCTTTTTACCCTGAATGGTAAAGTTCATGTCGTTATAATTCAATTGTGATTTATTTCACTAATTTTGTAGTTCAAATGTAATATCCTTTTTTTCAATCCTTTAATAAAATCCAATGAAAAAGACAATTGCGCGATTTGCTACAATATCGATTATGATATTGCTGTTTCTGAGTGCCACGGCCCAGAAAACTTACAAGTATGATACCGTAAAGGGCGATCCGCTCAAGGCAAGGATCTATACCCTGGATAACGGCTTAAAAGTTTACCTCACAGTATATAAGGACGCACCACGAATTCAAACTGCGATTGCAGTGCGGACAGGTAGTAAAAACGATCCGTCGGATAATACAGGAATGTCTCATTACCTGGAGCATATGATGTTTAAAGGTACAGATGAGTTTGGTACAAAGGATTTTATAAAAGAAAAGGCCTTGCTGGATCAAATCGAATATAAATTTGAGGTTTATAAAAAAACAGTGGACACCCTTCAGCGGAAAAAAATCTACCATGAAATTGATAGTTTGTCGGGGCTGGCCTCTACTTATGCCATTGCAAATGAATACGATAAGCTTTTAGCGATTATCGGGGCCAAGGGAACCAATGCCTTCACCTCTTTCGAGGAAACAATATATATCAACGATATTCCCTCGAATAAGATAAGCCAATGGCTGCAAATTGAGCGGGAACGGTTCCAGGATCCGATCTTTCGTTTATTCCACACTGAGTTGGAAACAGTATATGAAGAGAAAAACATGAGTCTCGACAGTGACGATGATAAAGTGTTCGAGGATTTGTTTTCCGGATTATTCCAAAAAAACACCTATGGAACCCAAACGGTTATAGGAACCGTGGAGCATCTGAAAAATCCATCTCTGGTTTCGCTGCAGGCCTATTTTGCATCACGGTATGTCCCAAATAACATGGCAATTGTGCTTTCGGGAGATTTTAACCCCGATGAAGTTATCAGAATGGTTGACGCAACTTTTGGGCAATTGGTTTCCAAACCGGTTGCCACTTACGTTCCGGCGGCAGAGGCGCCCATTTTAAAGCCCATTGTGAAAGAGGTGTTTGGCCCCGATGCGGAGTCGGTGACGATTGGTTACCGTTTGGGTGGCGCCGATACCAGGGATGCCGACCTTGTTACTGTATGCAACATGGTTTTAAGCAACAGCACTGCCGGTTTGATGGACCTGAATCTGAACCAGGCACAAAAAGTGCTGGAAGCCAGCGCCTTTTCGTATGTGTTGAAGGATTATTCGGTCAATATCTTTTCAGGAAAAGCCAAAGAGGGCCAATCGCTTGAGGAGGTGAAAGATCTCATCATGGCTCAGATTGAATTGGTGAAAAAGGGGGAATTCCCCGATTGGCTCATTGCAGCCATCATCAATGATTTCAAATTGTCGGAAATAAAAAGGTACGAATCCAATTATGGCCGCAGCATGGAATTGGTTGATGAGTTCGTCAAGGAACTTCCTCATGCAGAGATTGTGAATAATGCTAACCGGCTTTCTAAAATAACCAAAAAGGATATTGTTGATTTTGCCAATAAAAATTATGGTGACAATTATGTCATTGTTTATAAACGTAACGGGAAGGCTGCTGAAACAGTGAAGGTTATGAAGCCGCTGATTACTCCGGTAACCATGAATCGCGATGACGAGTCGGCTTTTCTGAAAAAAATTGTGGCAGAGCCGGGTAAAATGATCGAACCGGTTTTTATCGATTACACCCGCGATCTTAAAAAGTTTAACATCAAGGGAAATATTCCGGTTTTGTATAAGGAAAACTTAGAGAACAGTACTTTTTCGCTATACTATTTCTTCGATATGGGTACCAATAGCAACCGCGAACTTGGTATTGCGCTGAATTACATGAAGTACCTTGGTACATCAAAGTATTCTCCCAAGCAAGTTCAGGAGGAGTTGTACAAACTGGGTTGCTCATTCAATGTATTCAGCTCGGATGTTGAAATTTGGGTGTCGCTGAGCGGGTTGAATGAAAATATGGCTAAATCTGTTGCTCTTTTTGAACAATTGCTTGCTGATGCTCAGCCAAATAAGCCTGCACTGGAAAACCTGGTTGCTGATATTAAAAAGCGTCGGGATGATGACAAGCTGTCGAAGCAGACCATTCTATGGCAGGCCATGTACAATTATGGGGTTTACGGTCCTAAATCACCATCTACCCATATCTTGTCCTCAGCAGAACTGGATGCTCTGAAAGCAGAGGATCTGATTTCGCTGATCAGGGGTTTGAATGGATTTCAGCACAAAATACTCTATTATGGTCCCGAAAATACGAGCAACCTCACCTCGCTGCTCGATAAGGAACATCGGGTACCGGCAAAATTAAAGCCGGTTCCGGCGGCTTTGAAGTTTGAACAGAAGCCTACCGATGTTTCGAAAGTTTTTACCGTGGATTACGAGATGAAACAAGCAGAAATTATCATGCTTTCAAAGTCGGAAAAATATGACAAAGGCATTATCCCGGTTGTTCGCCTTTTCAACGAATACTTTGGCGGAAGCATGAATTCGATTGTTTTTCAGGAGATTCGTGAGTCAAAAGGTCTTGCATACAGCGCCTATGCAGGGTGCCGGGCGCCACAGCAACCATACCAGAATTTTTATCTCTTTTCGTATATCGGAACACAAATAGATAAGTTGCCCGAAGCCATGAAGGCCATGACCGGATTGTTCAACAATATGCCGGAGAGTGAAAAAGCATTAAATTCCTCCCGGGAGGCCATCATCAATAAAATCCGCACCGAGCGCATTACCAAATCACAGGTATTGTTCAATTACATCAACGCGGAGAAATTCGGACTCACCTATGATATCCGCAGGGATGTTTTTGAGAAGGTTCCTCTTATGACCTTTTCTGACCTTAAAGCTTTCCAGCAGAAGTTTATTAAAGACAAAACGTTTACAATTCTGGTACTCGGGAAAAACTCCCTCCTGGATATAAAAACATTGTCAACCTACGGACAGGTTACCACACTGGAGCTGAAGGATGTGTTTGGTTATTAGTGAGGCGGTTAATCTTCTGATATTTTCTTTAGCATGACCCTGTATTGAGAAAATACATTGGCGCGGGAGATGAATCCAATATATTTTCCATCTTGAACTACCGGCAGATTGTAACGGTCGCTTTGCTGGAAAAGTTGGATGACAGTCTCCATTGAATCATCGGGATTGATGGAATAATCGGGGATAAACAGAAGGTCTTTGACAAAGGTCACATCATAAATTGATTGGTCGAACATGATTTGACGGATATCATCGAGCATTACGATGCCATAGAAGATGCCAGAACGATCGACCACAGGAAAAATATTTCGGGAAGCAGAGGCTACAACTTTTACCAATTCGCCGAGGGTAGCCTTCGGATCGACAGTGGCAAAGTTGGTCTCAATGAGTTGCCGGGGCGACATAAACGAGAGCACTGCTTTGTCTTTATCGTGCGTGATCAGCTCTTTTCGGGCCGCCAGCTGACGGGTATAGATCGAGTGGTTTTCGAAAAAGTGAGAGGTCAGGTAGGCAATGGCCGAAACCATGATAAGCGGTGTTAGGAGTTGATATCCACCCGTAATCTCGGCAATGAGAAAAATAGCAGTGAGTGGGGCATGCATTACCCCTGCCATTACCCCTGCCATCCCTACCAAAGCAAAGTTGGCCGGGGATATGTTGATCCCGAAAACTGAATTCACGAGGGTAGCAAAAAAGAAACCACAAATAGCCCCGACAAAGATCGCAGGGGCAAAGGTGCCTCCGATGCCTCCACTGCCCTGGGTAAGCGCCATGGCTACAACTTTCATCAGGATCAAGCCGAATATGATCAAAAGAAACGACCAGTTGTTATGCTTCAGTGTACCAAACAGGTTTGAATTCCCAATAATTTCCGAATGACCGTTAATTACCTCTTTCAGAATAGTATATCCTTCACCAAAAAGGGAAGGGTAGGTGAAAATGAGCATGGCCAAAAATAGCCCGGCAGTTCCAATTCTAAGTGCAATAGGTAATTTCTTCAGCAACGATTCGATGGCAATGCTTCCGCGGATAAAGAAAACCGAGGTTAAACCGGTAAATATGCCCAAAAGGATATAGAATGGGATGTGACGAATAATGAAAGCGTTGGTGAGCGTGAATGAGAAAAGTACCTCATTTCCCATCAACAGGAATGCAACAAGAGAAGCTGTAACGGTTGTTATCAGTAATGGAATCAGCGTGTTAATGGTTAAATCAAGCATAAGGATTTCAAGTGCGAAAACCGCTCCGGCGATTGGCGCTTCAAAAATACCAGCGATTGCCCCTGCAGCGCCACAACCAACCAGCATGGTGGTGGTTTTGTAATCGAGTCGGAAAAGCCGCGCAAGGTTCGACCCTATAGCCGACCCGGCAAGCACAATGGGTGCCTCAGGCCCTACGGAGCCGCCAAATCCGAGGGTGAGTGTGCAGCCAATCAGCGACGAATAGGTGTTATGCGGCTTGATATGGCTGTTGTTTTTCGAAATAGCATAAAGTACCTTGCTTACCCCATGGCTGATGTTATCCTTCACCACATACCTGACAAACAGCACAGTGAGAATGATTCCGATAACCGGAAATGCGAGAAAAAGATAAGAAACGCCGTGATAACTGAATCCGTTGGTCAGAAAATAGTTGGTGTAGTACAAGGTGTTTTTAAGTACTACAGCCACCAATCCACTTCCGATCCCGACCAAAATACTGAGTGCCAGAATAAACTGACGAGGTCTGACATGGCGCAAACGCCATACCAGAAGTTTACCGGCGATTGATTTGGGTAGCATATCGTTGCAAATGTAACCTATTTCACGGTAATCGACCTTGCCAGCTGATCAAACTCCTTCGCCTTTTCCAACATACCCAGGTTGCTGTAGGTCGTGGAGATGTTTCTGGCAAGGGTGGTGTCTGCTTTATCAACCTGATAGGCTTGAAGAAGGTAATCAAGTGACTTGTGAAAGTCGCCCCTGATCCCCATTGCAACACCAAGGCTTTTTAGCACGGAAGGATTTTTCGGATTGACCGCATATGCCTTATCAAGGTTTTCGATGGCTTTACCCATATCGTTGTAATACTTCCCGTAAATTCTGCCAATGGCTTCCAGTGCATTCTCATTGCGAGCGTCATTGGCTACAATTGTCTGGTAATCGGCCAATGCAGCTTCATACTGGTCTTTAAGCAAATACCTTTCAGCCCGTTTCTCATAAATAAAGTTCGTTCGTACGTCGGGATACTGGTTGAGTACATCAGTCCAAAGCGTGATGTCATTTTTCCAAATTTTTACCCGCTCCCGGCTGATGAAGGAAAAAACAACCGCTAAAATCAGTAACCCTGCAGCAAGGCCGATCCCGATATATCTGGCAGGAGCTCTCTTTCGGATAAAATAGTCGATCAGCATACCAAGGATAAACGATACCCCAATAAAGGGGATGTAGGTATAACGGTCGGCCATGATCGCTTTGCCAACCGAAAGGAACTGCAATACCAGCGCGATGGTGAAAAAATAGAAGAGAATCCCGAATACAATGATTCTGACGATTTCTCCTTTTCTTGTTGAGAGCCAGATTATGATTGCTGCAATCATCATGAAAAAGTAGGGAGCGATACGGAAGGGGAGGGGCAGAACACCTGAAGTGGTGATGGCCGGGTATGGATAAAATGCAGAAAGCCCCGATGGGTTGAAAAACATCAGAATATAGGTGATGAACCCGTAGGAGGCATGCATGATTCGCTGGAAGAGCGTAAAGGTTTCGAATTTGTTGATGGCGCTGATCGATTGCAGGTGGACTGACATGAACCCGATGAGAAGGGCAATGATGAAAAACGGAATTTTTTCGACCACCATTTTCCATGAAAACTTTCTACGCAGGAGAAAGTCAATTAACAAAAGAATCATTGGAAAAGGCACCGCCATTGCCTTAGAAAGGCAGGAGAAGATGAAAAAAAGCAGCGCGACACCCAATTTCCATAATTTTTCATCCGCGAGGTATTTCAGATAGGCAATCAGCCCTGCCAGGAAAAAAAACGTGTAAAGAACATCCTTCCGCTCTGATGCCCAGGCAACAGATTCAATGTGCATGGGATGAATGGCAAAAAACAACCCTGTGATCACAGCAGGCCATAACTTCCGCCGGCTGAGAAGAAAAGCAAACAGGAATGCCAGAATTGCATTAAGCCCATGAAAAACCATGTTGGTGATGTGGTAGGATGCCGGGGACAACCCGGATGTCTGGTAATTCAGCGCCAGTGAAAGAATCGTTAAAGGATGGTAATTGTTGATAAGCTTTTGAAAATCATCGCCATAAATGAACATGTTTTTAATTCCATTTAACGACAAGTCGTGGAGCAGTTTGTTGTCAACCACATAAATACTATCATCCCACGTGTGGATGAAATCGTTTTTAACCATCGGGGAGTAGACCATAATGGTAATCAGAAACAAAATGGCCATGGCGCCATACAAAAGGTATTGATTTTGATCTATGGCTGATGCCGCTGAAGTAGTTGGCGGTTTATGGGCCGGTTTGCTCAAAGGCTTTTTACTTGCAGGTTTCTTTGTCATGTATGCTTCAATATTGAGGTCATTTCCAAATCCAAAGATAATTATTTCAGTAAGAGACTGAGTAAAGAAATTCAAATCCCCAGCCTCCGCTTGCAGGAAAGTAGATGGTGCGGACACCCATTTCTATTGGCGCTACAAACCGAAGGAAATGGAAATCGGCAGTCAATTCGCAACCTGTCGACTGATAGGTATTGACATTTCCCGGGTTTTTACCTTTGGCCCAATCATAAAACAGATTTAATTTCAACCGTTTAAGATAAACTATGGAGCCGAAGCTGAAATCAGGATAAAAAAGCGGGAGTTTATAATTCAGATTTGCGACAAACAATTTTTGATCATAAACACCAACATACCCTCTTGGATAAGAGACCAGATTCGAAAATGAATAGGCATAAAGGTTTTTGTCGTGGCGTTCCTGAAATCCTCCATAAATTTTAATACCCTGGTGGCGAAAAAGCCCCGGAAAATAGAGGTTCGTTTCAGCGCCGAAGATCGACCCCATGTCGTTGCTGCCAAACGGCGTATGCCGGTAGGTTACATCAACTAACTGCCCAAACCGGGGGTAAACATCTTTTTGACCCGAAAGTTGATATTGTGAGGCCGTAAGCCGGTAATCCAGGGTTTGAATCCATCCTGATGTGAAATTGGCAGGTGTTGAGGCGTTATGCATAACATTGATGAGGGTAGAACCGAATGAAGGCTGAAGGTACCGCGAATATCTGCCACGGGAGAAATTCCATGGGATGCTGAGGTAGGCTTTAAAATTTGTCTCCTGCCAGGTAAACCTGTAAGCTTCGTTGGT
This sequence comes from Draconibacterium orientale, assembly GCA_020719165.1. GTDB lineage: Bacteria > Bacteroidota > Bacteroidia > Bacteroidales > FEN-979 > CAIVAT01. The sequence goes on from DYQT01000150.1 coordinate 7,697, forward strand.
TCCATGATATTTTGCATAACCAGCGCGGTTGCCAATATCGAACCGAAACGTTAGTTCGGGATACCATCCCTGGTAGCTCAAACTGGCATGGAATTTACCCGTTTGTTCATTGATATCATACTCCCATCCCGCGCTGGCGAACATGGTGCTCAGGGAGTTTTGGGAAAGCACCATCACGCCTGGTTTGAGGTTCAGATTACTCAGGTCGAACGACAATGGAGCCCAGCTGTGCGGGTTGAAAAGATTCAGAATTTTTGAATATGTACGAGTCGGATAAATCTTCCCGATGATGGTATCCATTTTCAGGTCAGCGTGGTCGCAAGTGTTCAATTTATAAATATTCCGGTGGAGAATACTGTCCTGGATATTTGCGGTTTCCTGTGCTGCCAGCGTGTTATATAATTTGTATGCGTGGTTATCAACCTGCCGGAGGGGGATCCAGGTAGTGGTATCGATCGGGATTTCAACCACCATCAGTCCGTCGGATGTGTAATCTGAACAAATTATGGTATGTTCGTCTCTGGTCAGATAAGGGTC
>DYQT01000411.1 GCA_020719165.1 Draconibacterium orientale
TGTAAAATGAGATTTATTTCATACCTCGTATCGGGGTGCAAGTCGGGTTAATTATGGAGATGACAATGCCGATGGAACCCTCGAAGCGGGGGGAAGCAACCTAGTGGTTGCCACTGCCGGACTTTACACCATTGTTCTTGATTTCAGTAAACCTGTGTATAAATACACGCTGATAAAAAAATAAACTATCCGGATTTTGCCATTTGTTCTACAGCCCTTTGGTAGATGGCTGTCACCTCTCCGATCAATCGCTCCGGTGATATAACCCTTACCGACAAACCATAGGAAAGTATCTCCATAACCAGGTCGCGGGTGATGAAGAGTTTTAGTGTGATCCTGAGCTCCTTGTCATCGTCGGTCAGAATTTCCTGCGATTCGTGTATCGGGTAGCTTTTTATGTATTTTCCCTGTTCTGGTTCAAAAGTGAGCATGATCTCCTCCGGCTGTGCATCATCGGGGTTGATCACACCAAAACAGTATTGGAACATCGCATTTACATCCAAATCTTTCGGATAATCAAAACGTGCCGGAGTGTTTTGAAAATCAAGTATGCGGTCGAGACCGAAAGTTTTCACCCTCCGGTCGTTCCGATCCTTCGCCAGCAGGTACCACCTGCCTTTCGATTCCTTCAATGCGTAGGGTTCCACAAGCCGCTCCTTTGGTTCATCGCTGTCAAATTTCTGATGTACTAGCAAAATAACCACCCGGCTTTTTATGGCATGCAGGAGTCCGTAAAAATGATGTGTGCCGTGTGCCTTGCGTTTTTCGAAAAACATATATTGGTTGATGTCACTCACCATTTTCAGCGAATTGATGGTGTCGATCGATTCAATCATGCGGTTGTTCAAATCACTTTGCTGGTCTTCGGCAATGAAATAAACCCCTTTGGAGAAATCGTATCGGATATCGATCTTAAAAAGCGCTCTTATTTCATTCAGGTCGCGGATGAACGTGCGGTTTGAAACCGAAAGATGCCGGTCGATAAAAGCCGACTCCTTTTCAAGGTATTCGTTGATCTCAGTAAAAGTGGCTTCACCGCTCCTGCGAAGTTTTTTAATAATGGTAAGATACCTGAAAAGATAGTCCTGCTTTGCCATGATCTGTTTGCTCCATGTTAACTTCCCGTACGCCGCAAGTTACGGTTTTGACTGATACGTTTGTATCGGAAATCGCCGGTCGGAAAACTATCTTCCGGGTCGTCATCGGATTTAAGCTTTTTCCAGAGATATTCCTGCTCATCGTAATACCATCCGTCGTCTTCGCGGATGTTGATCTCATTCCAGTCGATCACCTTGCCGGTAACCGGATCGTAAATCTCATAATCCGAACCGGTTTTCTGTCCGAATTCAATGGCTTCCTGGAGCCTGGCGAATTCCCTTTTTTCCTTTTTTCCGGCGGGTTCCTTGTAAACAGTGAGTAGTATCATCGTTTTTGATATTTGCTGTAAAAGTATTATGAGACTACGCCAAAGTATGACGTAGCTAAAGTGTTTCTCGCAGATTTGCGCAAATTTTCGCGCAGATTTTCGCAGAAAAGATTTCAGATCATGCGAAAATCGTCATGAAATACGCATTTTAATCCCTTCCGGGGTTTCGTTTTCCCTTATTTGACTTGTAGAATTGAGCCCACTCCGAAAAGTCATTTGCTTGCCACATTGCCCTGATCATCACGCTATTTTTCCTGC
>DYQT01000151.1 GCA_020719165.1 Draconibacterium orientale
AAACCGGGATGAAAAGCTGCTCGGGCACAAGCCCTTTCTGGTAATCGCTGATTACCTTACCCGGTTGGGATTTGCAGTGCTGCGCTATGATGACCGGGGCGTTGGCAAATCGACGGGTGATTTCAAAACTGCCACGTCATTCGATTTTGCCTCCGACGCGGAAGCAGCGCTCGTTTTTTTGAAAAAGCGCAAAGAGATAGATACGACTATAATTGGCTTTATAGGTCATAGCGAAGGGGGCCTGATAGCGCCCATTGTTGCTTCGGAGCACAGTGATGTTGCTTTTCTGGTATTAATGGCGGGTCCCGGACTTCCCGGAGAACAAATTCTCCTGCTGCAGGCTGCGCTTATTGCAAAGGCGCAAGGAGCTGATGACAAAAGCATTAAGGCAAATGAAAAGCTGAGCCGAGAAATATATACTGCATTGAAAAAGACCCGGGATGATGTTAAAGCCGCAGAGAAGCTCAGAACAATAATAGGCGATTTTGAAAAAAAGAGTGTAAAAGACACCACTTACCATCCCATGTCGGACACCGAGATCACGGCCCAGATTGCAAGCCTTACCTCTCCATGGTTTCGCACCTTTCTCACACTCAACCCGGCCGATTATATCACAAAGGTAAAATGCCCCCTGCTCGCCATCAATGGCAGCCTTGATCTTCAGGTTGCACCCGAGGAAAACCTTGAAGCCATTGAGAAGGCGCTGATCTTCGGGGGTAATTCAACATATATGATCGAAGAACTGCCCGGATTGAACCACCTTTTTCAGACAGCCACAACCGGCAGCCCTTCAGAATATGCTAAAATTGAAGAAACCATCTCCCCGTCAGCGCTTGAACTGATGGGGAAATGGTTGCAAAAAAATGTTGTTAAGTAAATGGATAAATTGGTGATCGGATAAGCTATTTGCTTTTTAGCTGTGCATTTTACTTTCGTTGCTTATCGTTGTATGCTCATTTTTTTAGTGTCCAGAATCCTGCCACCGGAAGAAAGTTTGTACAAATAAACTCCATTGCCAAAGGATGCCGTTGAAAGGTAAATGCGGTCTGAACCCGATTTAACAGGTACGGTCATCAGCACTCTACCGGCTATATCAGTGACCTCAATCACCATATCGCTGTCGATGCCGCCCAGCACAATTGTTGTTCCATCATTTGCCGGGTTTGGAAAGTTCTGACCCATAAAGGCTCCCTGTTTAGCTGGTGTTTCGCTAACCCCTACCCCGGCCATGAACCAATCATAGGTCCTTTTCAGGATATCATTCCGAACATCTGCATTCTGAATCATCTCCATTCCAACACCGAAATAGGTCACCTTTGCCTGGCCTTTGGTTGATTTTACTGCACCAGTCTTGGTAAAAGTGGTGTTATAATAGAAGGTGGCCGTTGCATCTTGTAACGGGTTAATTTGGTCGGGATACATATTACCACCATAAACATCAACCACATTGGATGTGGCTGTTGTGCCGTATACAGGATCGGCCGCATTGGCAATGAATTTATTATTGGCTGCGCTTCCGTCATCAACATAGGCTGCCTTCAGATAATTGGTGTAAAGGTCCTTTGTAACCAGGGTTCCATGATTGCCGGCAGCACCGCTCATGATATCCCAGCCAATATCCTGCCCTGCAACAAACAGGTTTTTTCCGTTGTCAACAAGCGATTTAACCGCAATGGCTTCCGGGTCGGTAAAAGCGGGGAAGGTCCAGGCCACATTGTAAAAAACATTCAATATCTCTCCAAGAATTCCAGAATTTTTTGCCTGAACAAACAGACTTGATTTCATCATCGACAGATGATCACATCCTGCTGCTTCAAGTCCGGTTACATAAACACCTGAATGCAATGCAGCATTGTTGTCGCCTGCCGCATTCACCAAAAGTGTGTGCACATTCGAAATCACATACACTTTAAAGTATTTAACCGGTGCGTTCGGATTGCTGACAGAAGAAAGTTCGAGGGTAAAGGAGGCAAAACCCGGTAAAAACCCGGGATTGACAGTAAGCTCGAGCGGAGAAGGGATTCCTTTTACAAGTGTTACCACGGTGCTGTCGGAGGTTACCTGACCATTAATTTCGAAGTTTGCACTCCAGTCGGCCGGAGCATCAGAAACCAGCTTGATTTTAAAAGACTCAGATCCCGTGATGTTGCTGTTGGCCAGCAGGTTAAATGTTACCGGTACCGTGGGTTGTCCCAATTTCATGGTACTATCGGAAGTGCTGATCTCTCCCACATACAAATTTGTACCATCGATGGCCGGCACCACATCTCCGGTGAGGATCTCCTGATGGCTTTCAGCAACAAAAGCAACAACATCACAATTTTCAACCACACAAGGCACATTGTTATAATCTGCCGGGATAATATAGGTGTATGTCCTGTCAACCAGTGAGCCCTGGGTGGTTGTCGTTACGGCATCGCCCCATTGTCCGGTGATCAGGTAACGCAGCATTTCCATGTGCTCGTAATTATTACCGGCTCCGCCGCCGGTTTGTGGCCCAAAAACATGACTCTGGATCAATGCCACGTTGATGTAATTTGTGGTTGCACTGCTGGAGGCGGTATAATACAACTCAACATGCACAGTCAGTTCACGAGTTGTGGCATTGAAAGAGCTTTCAACACCAATGTTGACAGGGGATGGCTGTTGCAGGATTATTTCTGAGCTGGGAGTCCAGTCACCCCTGCTGAGGGCGGTGGTTGATCCTGAAAAAACATGCCTGTTAACGGTTCCGGAAGGGTAGCCGGTCAGGGCTGTTTGCCCGGCAAGCGCATCACCGAAGGGTGTCCGGTAATCGGGTTCACCTGCAGAAGGTGATGCGAAAGAACCCTGATGGATGGCAATAGCAGCGGCTCTTCCGGGGTTGTTTGCAAGAATAGCCGCCGCGATGGCATGTCCATCGGGGCAATATTGGCAATGAATACCGGTATACTCCTCAAGCACAACATTTTTGTTGAGTGGCAGTGAGGTTGTAAGAGTTTGAGAATGTGCAGCAAAAAAGCCTGTAAGAACAAAAGCAAAAGCGGTAATGATTTTTTTCATAGTTTTTGGGTTAGGGTTGGAACATATCAAGTCACAAACTTACATATTTAATTAACCTGATTTAACGTACCCTGGAAATTTCAGAGAAAATTCTCACATAACGGCATTGGGAAAAGCATTATGAAAGATGCTATTTATCTATATCTTTGCTCATGGTAATAATGAGATGCTGCCTTCGGCTCCGCTCAGGCAGCGTAGTCGGCGGTGGTTGAGCGTAGTCGGCGGTGGTTGAGCGTAGTCGAAACCACTGTTCCCCCAGATACAATAAAAAAGATGAAATGAAAACTGGCTGGATGTATATTTTACAATGTGCTGACGGCAGTTTTTATACCGGAAGCACCAATAACCTTGAATTAAGATTGCAACAACACCAGGTAGGAGAAGGTGCAAACCACACAAAAAAGAGATTGCCAGTAAAACTGGTTTACTATGAGGAGTTCAGTAGAATTGATGAAGCATTTTACAGAGAGAAACAGCTACAGGGATGGAGCAGAAACAAGAAAGAGGCCTTAATTAATGAAAAGGTTCATGAATTAAAGAAACTTTCAGAATGTCAAAACAAAACAAATTGCAAAAATGATCATAAATAAATCACGAATTTAACATGGATAACTCAATTCACGCAGTATCTCCGGTTGACGGCCGATACCATCACATTACAGAAGCATTGGCAGGGTACTTCTCCGAAAGTGCTATCATCCGGTACCGTATTCTGGTTGAGGTGGAGTACTTTATTGCCCTCTGTAAACTGCCGCTGCCGCAGCTGAAGGGCGTTGAAAAGAAAATGTTTCCAAAACTTCGTCATATCTATGAAAAGTTTGAGCCGGAAGATGCCCTTCGCGTTAAGGCGATTGAAAAGACAACCAACCATGATGTGAAGGCCATCGAATATTTTTTGAAAGAGCAGTTCGACCTCATCGGACTTGCTTCATTCAAAGAGTTTGTCCATTTCGGGCTTACTTCACAGGACATCAACAACACCGCATTCCCACTGGCAATGCGGGATGCCTACCACGAAATTCTCGAACCCGCGCTTGAAACCATTTACAGCGACCTGCTGGCACGATCACGCGAATGGCAGCAAGTCCCTATGCTTGCCCACACCCATGGACAACCAGCCTCTCCGACTACAGTAGGAAAAGAGTTGTATGTGTTTGTTGAGCGGTTTGGCATGCAACTGGCCCTGCTGGAAACAATCCCGGTTTCGGCTAAATTTGGAGGGGCAACCGGAAATTTCAACGCCCATCATGTGGCCTATCCCGACACTGACTGGGTAAAATTTGCCAACAAATTCATCAACGAAACCCTTGGATTGGAGCGTTGCCAGACTACCACCCAGATAGAACATTACGACAACATGGCGGCGTTTTTCGATAACCTGAAACGCATCAATACCATTCTGATCGACCTAAACCGTGATATGTGGGCATATATCTCGATGAACTATTTTACACAAAAAGTTAAATCGACCGAAACCGGCTCATCTACCATGCCCCACAAGGTGAACCCCATCGACTTTGAAAACTCCGAAGGAAACCTCGGTATGGCCAATGCCATCTTCGAACATTTATCTGCGAAATTGCCGGTCTCACGTCTTCAGCGTGATCTCACCGACTCCACCGTAATCCGAAACATCGGCGTTCCGATGGCTCATTCGCTGATCGCCTATAAATCGTTGTTAAAAGGCATGAACAAACTGATTATCAACGAGTCGAAACTCCGGAATGACCTGGATGAAAACTGGGCGGTAATATCCGAAGCCGTTCAAACCATTTTGCGTCGCGAAAATTATCCGAATCCCTATGAAGCATTGAAAGAACTCACCCGTGGTCAGGCAGGAATCACCCGGACGTCGATGCACACATTTATCGACGGATTGCAAGTGTCAAATATAATTAAGGATGAATTGAGGGCGATTACACCAGAGAATTACATTGGCATCATACAATTTTAACATACATGAAAGTATCTGGCTTCACATTTGTCCGCAATGCCGTTAAATTCGACTATCCGGTGGTGGAATCAATCAGGTCGATTTTGCCGGTTTGTGACGAATTTATTGTAGCGGTGGGTAATTCGGATGATGAAACCCGCAATCTTATACTATCAATGGGTGAGCCGAAGATCAAAATCTTCGATTCTGTTTGGGATGATTCGCTGCGTGAGGGCGGCCAGGTTCTGGCAGTGGAGACCAATAAAGCCTTTGACGCGATTTCGCCTGAGAGCACTTGGGCATTTTACCTGCAGGCCGATGAAGTGGTACATGAGAAATACCTCCCTGCAATCAGGTCGGCCATGGAAAAATGGGAATCAGAACCCAAAGTTGAAGGACTGGTGTTTAACTATACCCACTTCTATGGCTCATACCAATACACCGGCGATTCACGGAGATGGTACCGTCGTGAAGTCAGGGTGATCCGCAACGACCAGCGCATACGCTCATACTTAGATGCACAAGGATTCAGAAAGGAGGGACGAAAGTTGTTCGTAGCTCCGGTGGATGCCTTCGTTTTTCATTACGGATGGGTCAAACCTCCCCAGGCCCAGCAGGCCAAACTTCAAACATTTCACAAATACTGGCATTCCGATCGCTGGATTGAAAAGAGTAAAAAGAACTTATCTTCTTTCGATTACCACGGGATGGATTTTTTAGCCCCGTTTAACGATTCTCATCCAAAGGTGATGCAGGAACGGGTTAAACATCAAAATTGGGAATTCAGTGCGGAGAAATCAGCACACAAACCTTCAATTAAATCGGCCCTCCTTCATTTTGTTGAAAAAAAGAGCGGCTGGCGGGTTGGGGAGTATCGAAATTACAAGATGGTCAGATAGATTCGGGACTCTGGACTCTGGACAAATGATTATTGGCCGGTGACAAAGTAGCATACTTTTTTTATCTTTGCAAAAACTATCAGAACATGGATTTAAGTAAAATCTTATCGATTGCCGGAAAAAACGGGTTGTTTAAAGTTGTTTCACAAGCGAAAAACGCTGTAATTGTCGAATCGCTCAATGACAATAAGCGATTCCCTGCATTTGGACATGAGAAAATGAGTTCGCTGGAAGAGATCAGCGTTTTTACCAATGGCGACGACATGGCCTTGAAGGAGGTCTTTAAAGCATTTCATGAAAAACTGGAAGGCAAACCTGCCATTGATCACAAGTCGGATAACGCCGCATTGAAGAAGTTTTTCCTGGAAATGGTTCCTGAGTTTGATCAAAACCGGGTGTATGTTTCAGATATCAAGAAAATGATCAGTTGGTACAACACCTTGCTGGAACAGGGGCTCCTTGATTTTTCTGAAGAGATAAAAGAAGCTGAAACAGCTCCTGAAGCCGATGTTGTAACCGATGCTGTAACCGAGATTGCCCCCGAACCTGAAAAGTGACATACATTTTGAATCCCGACAAATAACGGACATAAATTCCGGCCATCTATGGAATTAAAAAAACTTGTGCAGGAGTTACGCGTGATTTCAAACACCCCGCTGAACAAACGTCACTTCATCCTTGAGTTGCTGGCGCCGGAAAAGTTTCCATTAATCCTTCCGGGGCAATTTGCACAGGCTCTTGTTGAAGATTCTCCGTCCACATTTTTGCGTCGTCCATTTTCGATCCATTCAGTCGATTATCATAAAAACACCCTTCGCCTGCTCATCCAGATCAAGGGTGAGGGAACCATGCACCTGGCAGGATTGAAAGCCGATGATCACCTTAACCTGATCTACCCCCTCGGAAATTCATTTTCCATTCCGTTTACCAAAGATGTTTTGCTAGTAGGTGGCGGATGTGGAGTTGCCCCTTTGCTTTTCCTGGCTCAGTTTCTCCACGAAAGACAGATTCAACCGACTATCCTGCTCGGGTTTCGCACCAAAGAAGAGGTCTCCGAAATTGAAGCGTATTCAAAATATGGCAAAGTGCTTATAATCACCGATGATGGCACAGAAGGTGAAAAAGGACTGGTGGTCGATCACTCCATTTTTCAGCGCGAACGGCTCGATTTCAAAAAAATCTACTGTTGTGGACCTGATGCCATGATGAAAGCAGTGGCGAAAATCGCCAAAATGCATAAAACCGACTGTGAAGTTTCACTCGAAAACACCATGGCCTGCGGGTTTGGCGTTTGTTTGTGCTGCATCACCCCTACCGATAAAGGAAACGAACGGGTTTGTGTGGAAGGACCGGTTTTTAATATAAGCAGGCTGAAATGGTAAATAGGCACATGATGATTTACGATTTACGATTTACGATTTCAGAATATTGCCATTTTGTGTTTTGTGTTTCCAACCAGTTTGATTGTCATGTCTGATCTTTCAGTTAATATCGCCGGTTTAAACTTCAAAAACCCTGTTACCACGGCTTCAGGTACCTTTGGTTATGGTGATGAGTTTATTGATTTCATGGACCTTGGGAAGCTGGGAGGCATCTTTGTCAAGGCGGTTACCGGTAAAAACCGGGATGGCAATGCCTACCCGCGTATGGCTGAGACCGCCTCGGGGATGCTGAATTCCGTTGGCTTGCAAAACAAAGGGGTCGACCACTTCTGCCGGGAGATCTATCCACGGATAAAAAACTTCAACACCCACATCATCGTGAATGTTTCAGGCTCTACGGTTGAAGAGTATGTTGAGGTAGCTGAGCGCATCAATGAACTGGAGAAAATTCCGGCCATTGAACTGAATATCTCCTGCCCCAATGTCAAGTTGGGCGGTATGGCTTTCGGCACGGTTCCGGCCATGGCTAAAGAGGTAACTTATGAGGTTCGCAAAGTTTACCAGAAAGTTCTGATGGTGAAACTTTCGCCCAATGTGACAAGCATCACCGATTTGGCCAAAGCGGTGGTCGATGGCGGCGCCGATGCCATAACCCTTATCAACACCCTGCTCGGAATGGCCATCGATGCCGAACGCCGTCGACCGGTTTTATCGACCATCACAGGCGGCTTATCAGGCCCCGCCATAAAACCTGTTGCATTGCGCATGGTATGGCAGGTGCATAAAGCTGTTCATGTTCCAATTGTCGGACTGGGGGGCATCATGAATGCCACCGATGCCATCGAATTCATGTTAGCCGGAGCATCGGCCATCCAGGTTGGAACTGCAAACTTTATCGACCCCGCCATCTCCGTTAAAATCGTTGATGGCATTGCGGCCTATATGGAACGGCATAAAATAAAAAAGGTG
>DYQT01000152.1 GCA_020719165.1 Draconibacterium orientale
ATTTGTAAAATGAGATTTATTTCATACCTCGTATCGGGGTGCAAGTCGGGTTAATAAATTTTCATTGCAAACGTAGGTAGTGCTTACTCGGATAGTTCCCTAATTTTAACAAATATTGATGATATCGGTCCTTTACTATCAGAAAAATTAGTTTTAAAATGATCAAGTTTTTCTTCGTCAAGAAAATCGTTTTGCATCTGATTCTCTGAATAGTAATTGTGGATTCTTAAAAATACTTGAAGCGGATAGGCTATATAACAATGCTGGGAATCAAATGTATAAGTATGGGTTGTATCGGATAAATAAGTTGCAATCCATTTTCGAAATTCATTTTTATATTCGAAAAGATCATTGGGCGGTACTGGGTCAGATTGTGGATTCATACCGTAATTTATAAAATTTCGTTGATTATTAAACCAATCAATCGGAGAAGTATTCTCAATGTCGTTGGCAAGCAAAATGTCATTGGCAAAATGAGATTTAAACTGGTTTAAAACAACTGCATGTGAATTTCCACTCAATTTGATAAAGGACTCGTTTGGCTGGATTTTAATGCCATAGGGTGTACTGCTATTATATACTATTGAATAATCATTCAGACCATTGAATGCCCTGGCAAAATAGAATAAACTATAATAACATTGAATAAATGACCAAGAATAGTTGCTTTTATTCAATGAATTAATTGCAGAGCCGAAACTTATTAAGCCATTTATAATAAATGCATCAATATCTGATTTTAAGGCTGTTCTGGCAACCATTAAATCCAAATTTGATAGCCTATAGGTTTGGATATTATTTAAGTAGCCTTTTACCTTGAAAAAGTTAGATAATTTTAGAGACATATTTTTTATATATCAAACTCTTCTTCATTAGTATCCTCAATACACAAATTCTCCAAAAGCCTACTTTTTATTTTATTTTTTGCTGTTTCACCTGACATCCCTTTTACTTCACTTTGCTTAATAAGATCATCTTTTGAAATGATTATAAGTCTTTTAAGATAAGATTCGGTAAATGTCTTTGTCGAATAACAGTGTGGAAGTATCTTACTTATAAAAACTTCGATTGCAGCACTTATACCGGAAGCGAAAAGAAATGGATTACTCAATTTATCCCAATCATTACCATAATATGATTGAATAGCGTTAAAATAATTCTTCAGTACAGAAGCTTGATTTTCAAGTGTGGTTAAAGAATACTTTGCAAATTCTCCATCACTTTTTACTAATGGTTTTAAACTATTTACTAAAGTGGAAAGTTGAATTCCTCCTTTAAATTTTCTTGAACCAGGAAATTTAATGTATCCTTGATATGGGGAATTATCATCGCTAAATAGAATCTTTGCTATATCGGTTCCTCGTTCAATACTGAAATCCTTTGCTGAAATGTTCATTAATCCATATAAGTCATATATTAAACTTTTTGGAACGGATTTTTGCTCAGTATTAATGCTAATAAAAATTTCAGCGCAATTCTCAGTCTCTAAATTATTCGATAGAACCGTTGGTATTAACATATTGCCAATTCGAGGTTCAACCTTAATAGCTTCCTTAAGTCCTTCTACTCGATGCTGACCATCAATAATTTGAGCAATTCTTGGTGCCGTTTCAAGGTTAATTGAACTTGTAATTTTATCAAATGATAAATTTCCCTCTTGGTTAACATTTAGAATAATGTTATTTGGGAAGAAACCATTATTCAACAGAAAATCACGAATACCTGAAATTCTGGCTTTATTGAGAATTCTTTGAACAGCTCCTTTTTCCTCATCGATTCCTCGTCTCGCAACATAAGAAATTTCTACAAGAAGTTTTGCTTCAACGAGACACAAAAAAAACTCATTGTCTTTATGCACAAACCTTAATACATTGATTACCTTTTTCATATGTTAACTAATTGGTTGTTATTTTCATTGGCAATACCGGCAAATTTATTATAAATAATGTGTGAATAAATTCAATTCAAAATTAGTAAAACATTTGATATTAAATACATGAAATGGTTGTGGTAAACCCTGAAGCCAACGCACCAGGGCCAACACTAATTTAACATAGATTTCATACCCGGGAGGCTGGTTTAACTCGATGAAATTCCGCAACACCATGATGTTGGCAAAGGTGTAGATTCCCGTAATTTTCCCTTTGGGTGAAAGCAGATTGAGTTTTAACACCTGATGAGGATGCAAAGGATATGCCGATGACGCCTCATTGAATTGACTTTGAAGTGACGCAAAATTTATGAAGCTAACTTTGGGTCAGATTTAGATTTTTTACCAACCGCACAGCTGCTTGCAACCGTAACTAGCATCAGAACGCCACCTCCACCATCTCCACAAATCCCACCCATCGTATCGTCGTACTCGACTGCCCAGTAACAGTGATCTTTAAGGCACCGTAGGTTGTATCGGCGGTCGCAGTGACATCCCATGCTGAAACTGACTCTGCAATGACTGTTTTAGTGAGGGAGCCGATGAGGGCAGTGGAGGCCTCAGTCGAATTTCTTTTGATCAGTCCTTTCAGCTCATAGGCTGCCCCTTGCAAAATATCGGCAGTGGAGGCAACGATCCGGACATTGAAAGCGTTCATTTTATCAGCTTGTACCAAGACATAGGAGGTTATATCTACTGTCATGTCAACCGGGGTTTCGGAGGTTGATATGGCCTTGGCAATAATGTTGGTATATTGGGCGGTGCCAATGTCGCCACCAGCAAATTTCCCGGAAGCTTTGGCATGCTGGGTGTGGTTATAACAGAATGCTTCTCTACCCTCTGCATGACAATAATCAACCTCCATGATCAGCGAAGCACTCCCTTCAACATGGTTGTTGTAGCCATTACAACCATTTTGGCTCCCTTCAGCGGATGAATTTTCGCCCGTTATAGAATTATTGATCCCGGAAGAGGAATTGTAGTACCCGACAATATTGTGGTTGGAACCAGAGACCAGATTATTTGAACCTTCTACGATGTGACTATTGCCAACAATGGCATTGTAACTTGAATCACTGCTGGTTGCATTGTCGCCACCGGCAATTAAATTGTTGTCGGAAGCGGTTGTATTGTTTTCGCCCGCAATCAGGTTTTTATGACCGCTGCAGGCATTCCCGGTACCTCCCAGTAAATTGTAATTTCCGGATAAAGCATTGAGGTGGGTGGCTTCGCCAAAGCCTGCCATCACCGAACCGGTTAACGGAACACCCTGGATGAGGCCGACTATTGGTTTTAATTGTGCCGCTGTGACTGCATCGGCGGTGCCGGCTGCCAGACTGCCATCAGATCCCTGTGTGTGGTCAAGTGTGTTTGCATGCTTTTTTGAGATGGCATCATTATAATCGGCCTGGACCCCAAAGATCGCCTTGAGGGTGGCGCCGGTATCGGCAAAGAAATTCATGATGCCATTGCTGTCAAGCCAGGTGCGGATAACCCCGGCAGCCGGGCGGGATGGGGCAGCGGATTGTTTTGTGTAATCCTTGTAATTGGTGGTACCTGCTTTTAACGATCCCAGGAGAAAATATTTTGATTGACCCATGATGTTTCAGTTTATGGTAAATTGATCATTAAGTGAACAAAATATAAAGCTTGTCCAGTATACCTGTCGTTGCATCGCCTACCTCGACATAGAATCGAATCCATGTTGTTAACAAGTCAGATACATTCATGGTCATGGATGGGGCCGTATAATCCAGGTCAATCTGCACGGGAACATCGTCGCTGTTTGCACAACTATCGAAGTTGATCCCGTCGAGGCTTTGCTGCATGGTGCAGGAAATATTGGCGTCCAAGTCATGATAAACAAATTGCACTGTGATGTTCAGGGCTCCATTCGGGATCTGGATATACGGAGAATAACCATCGCCATCGGTGATATCGAGGTTGCAATTGACTAAGCGGCGTGCGATTGACATAATCCTTGTGATTTAAATTGTTGATGAAACGATTCTGAACCCGGAAACCCTTTTGGATACCGGGGTTGCGTAAAACGGGTAAGCCTGGGCAATGACATATTCCTGTAACAAAGCCTGCTTTGCAAAGGCAATGGCCAAGACCTCCTTTAACGTGTCGCGCCTGTGCGCTGGTGGAATTAAAACGGCGGTGGTAATGTCAATAAATGACGGAGACAGGGAGGGATCGGAGCCAGGGGTGTATTGTGCTGTTTCGAGCAACTGCTGGTTAAGCATGGAGGCTTTGACAAAGAATGCAAGGCAGGGCTTTACATAGGTGACGATCAAGGTGGAATAGCTGCCGGGATTTGAAACAATATCATCATATAAAGTGGCCGTCAGGACCGGCTTGATGTATTTAAGCTCGGCAGTGAGTATGATCTCTTCTTTGATCATTGCCGGGTCGATCTCGGTTACATAGGCGGCTGTGATAACTTCGGTGGCAGAGATTAACGACATGGTTCAGGACATTGAAGTAGGTGTGCTGGAAATGGTGGAATTTGCCGGATAGGTGTTTTGAAGCTGGAGCACCAACACCTTTTGGATCGGATCATTTTTATCATAATCGAGTCCGGAATCCCGGCGAACCTCCCAAACGTATTTCATCGGATTGATGCGGCTGATTGGCGGGCTGTTGATAAATTCAAAATCACGGAGTTGCAAACCGCACTCATAAAGCGAAGTTTGCAGAGATTGGACAAAGACCTCCTGAGTGGGATGGATCACGGTTGAAATGGCAATTTCATATTCATTGAGGATTCGTCCGGAGTCAAAGCCGGATTTGTCATCAGAATAGGGCGTGAGGGTCCGGAACCAGTTATGGATGGTGATCAGGGAGATTTCAGATTGTTTGTGCAACTCGGTCCAATTGTCCTCGTTGTCACGGTTGAAGGAGATGAACTTGGCTTCCTGGGAACTAATCCCCGGACCCAGGTCGGAAAGATATTGGATGATGATTTCGTTGGCCTTGGAACTCAGGGCGCCTTTGTACTGCTGGAACATGGCATCCAGTTCGTTGGCCGCCTCGTCGGAGTTCACCCCCGGGATGACCAGCAGCCCGGGAGTGGCAAACGACGATTCAAGCCGTGTTTGGTTCCAGATGTTGGTTAACCCTGAGATAATGATGTTGCGGATCCCCGCAAAATAGGAAGGGATACCGTAATGGACAAACTCAGGTTCATAATCTTTGATCTGGACAATGGAATGTTGGAGGCCATCGGCCCCAGCTGAGAAATCCGGAAAAAGACTGATTGATTGTAGGTCTTTGTCGCCTTTGCCCTTGAACTGTGACCAGTTGGGGTGAATCAGGGCTTGTTTGCCATCCACATGCAAGCGTACCCGGGAGGCGTCCTGATGATAAACAAATACAAAGGAGCGTTTTCTGTTTGAAATGATCTCGTAGTAACAGTTTCCAAAAGTCAGATAATCAAAGCATAACTTTTTGAGCGTGTACCAAAATGGCTCTTTGTGATTATTGGGCCGGTTGATAAACTGTTTGGTGACTGGATCGGAAGATTGTATGCCCTGCCCCAGGATGTAGTTTGTTTTTGAATTGAGAATGGCTCGGTGGACAGGAACCTCCCGGGCCAGTTTGATGAGCTGGCGCGGGAGTGCATTGTCGTCGCCAAAAGGGATAAAATCCTGATAATTTACGCGTGATGGAACATAATCAGTATCAAACAAATTAAGAACAGGAGTATAATTAAACTCAAATGTCCGGGTTGTTTGAATGTGTTTTGATTTGCGCATTTATCACGGTATGTTTGGCATATACCATAATATATAAACATTAACCTGGACATGGTTAGTCTCCGAAACCCGCCAGCATCAAGAGTTCCGAGTGCAGATAGGCAGTTTGTGCCTTGTACTGGACCCGGTACCTGCGCATCTGCAGATCGGGATTGTACCAGGATTCGACATCCTCAGAATCCATTAACCCATCGGTTGCAAATATGAGGTTCTGCTGGGTGGTGAATAAGGCTCTGTGAGGCTGGATGCCGTTTTGGTAGCTTGTGATCCAGGTGTCCCAATCGGGGCGAACCAGCACGGGATAACCTTCGTAGGAAGGCACGGGCAGGCCATTCAACATCATGGTCAGCGGCAAATCACCGGTTTTTCCTTTGATGGTGTGAACCAGGTTTCTCCAAAGTGACCGTGTAACCATGAACACCAGCGGAAATTCAAACATCTCGGGACGGGCGGCATCGATCATGTCTTCCAATGTGGAATCTGCTTCACCGGATGCCAGGGCTCCAGCTTTGACGGCTGCAACAGTTCCGGAGGCAGCCATGGTGCCGGTACCAGTTACGGCAGCTGTGAAGTCGAATGATTGTCCCTTGTATTTGCCTACGCATTTGATGGCGCCGGCGGATGGGTTGGTGACGATTACCCCGTTGATCCCTCCACGCGCTTCGATGGTGGCTTTGTGTGTAGCAAGCCAATTGGCCATTGTGACGGTGGCACTGGAAGCGTAGGCCTGTGAATAGGCTACTCCGTTGATGGTCAGGGTAACGGCGGTATCGGTACCGGCGGTATAGGTTTGGATTTTCTCACCACGCACGGCCGTAGTCGCAGAAGCTATGCCAATATGCTGAGCTGATGGGATGGTTCCGGCGTACAGGTCCTGAAAAAAGTGGGTCATGAAACCGGTGTATCCTGTGAAATCGTCATCTACAGTTCCAGTGGGAACGCCGGAGGTAAGCTCCTCCTGTGATGTGTTGGCGAAGAACATCTGACGGATCAGGTCCTGCTGACCAGCCTGGGCAATGATCGGCAGCATGATCTTATTCCAGACGTCCGGTTCTTTCATCCGCTCAACATCGTCCTCCTTGTACCCGGTAGCGAGCAATTGCTCAATGATCGAGCCCCAGAATGCCCTGGCGTTTTGCTCAAATTCCATGGCCATCGGATGGACAGTGATGTTGGGATGAGTAAGGGTAAAGGTGCCCGAGGGGGTGAAGCCCGGGTTCACTTTGGGTTTGGTGATGAAACTCGGCCGGGCAATCTTGTTCAGCTTCTCGGTCCCTTTGATGTCGGAGCGGACCGTGATGGCTCCCCGGATGTCCTCACCCATGAAAAACGGGTTGACGAAAAATTCACTGATTGACTGCTTTGTGAAAGCGGGGCTGATGGAGTGCGAAAAGATATTTGACATGACTTTGCGATTTAAGAATTACGATTTTTGATTTACGATTGAACGGGCTTTTTGAATTTGTCCTTAAAATGGGCGGGCATTTCCTTTAAGAGTTGTTTGCCGAAGGTTTCTTCAGCGGGACCGACCTTTACCTGGGGATCGGTACCTTCGACGGTTGTGGGACGGGCTTTCAGCTGGTCCTGGAGTGTGCTGACCTGATCCTGCAGGGCAGAGAGTTGCTTTTGATGGTCTGCTTCCAGAGCTGAAATCTGGCCCTGGTAGTCGGCTTCGAGCTGTTCGATGGTCTGGTTGTAATTTTTAACCGTGTCCTCGTTCACTCCGTCCGGAGCGGGGTTCAGCAAATTCCTGAGCCTTTGGAATAATTCCTTTTTCATGGTTTGATTGTTTGAGAAATATTTGAGCATAAATTCAATGATGGTATCCGGCTTACGGGCAATTAGTGAAGCGATGGCCGGGTTGGAGTCCAGGAATTGTGTTGCCTGGTAAGAAAAAGAATCGACGGCAAAAAGTGAATTGGTTGCGGCTGGATCATCCACCAGGTCGGTGGCCAAGAGTTCTTCGATGCGGGTGGCCGGGTAATCATCGCCGGTGATTGCAGGTTCGCCAGGGATGAACGCAATGGAGGCGCCGAACATATCCGGGTTGTTTTTGGCCATTTTTACGATATACCCAAAGAGATTGCCAGAGGGCGATTCTTTGCAAACTTCATCGAGGTGCAGGTCTCCAAATACTTTTTCTCCTTCGACCTGAAAATTTTTAAACCGTCCGATGTAGGTACCGAATGAGGAGCTGCACATGTTGGGATGTCCAAACCTGGCTTTGATCCCGGCCTCCTTTGCATTGCCCAGTTTTTCGATCTGGGACAGGGTGGTAGCGTCGATTTGCTCGAAATAGGATTTGACCTTTCCCACCTGGGCAACAATGACTTTTTGAAGGATGCCGGATTCCTGGTCGATGTCGGCAAAGGAAAAAGCGATGGGTGGCGTGGAGAATGACTGCATTGCGAAAAAATTAAGCAAATAAGCAAAGATAATTTAACTTAAAGTAATACTTTAGTAAACATTGGCAAATACTGTAAACGGCAAATAACAATGCGAGATTTCGGCAAATAGGAATGCAGAAATTC
>DYQT01000153.1:0-2317 GCA_020719165.1 Draconibacterium orientale
AACACAGGGCAATCAGCATAAAAAAGAGTAACGATTTTTTCATTTTCGGAGGTAAAATAATTTCTAAGAAATAACGAGGCCAAATTTAGAAATTAAAAATGAATAGGGGTTGGAATCTTATTTTGCTTGCAAATCCAGGGTCAGCATCTTTTTTTCCAATTTTGCCTTTTGGAATGATTAGATTAATTAATTCTCTGTCTTTCAATTCATCCGGTAAATTCAAGAAAGAACCTTCCGGGTTTTAAGTTACGCAATCATAGCTCCTTCATGATTTCGGCAAATCACATCATAAACAGGAATTATGTGATAAAAATCACACTTTTGGCAATTATAATGTGATAAACCAAAATTTCAGTAGTTGAGAAATCCCATGCTGAAATTATTCTCCCTCATCTTCACCAACTTGCGCATGCTCCAAATGAAGTTATCTGTTTTTACAAAAGTGTTTTTGGGATTTGGTTTTTACCGAAAACATGAAGTGTCCGGGTCTTTTTTAATCTTTTTTTTTTCATATCAATAGATAAAAATCTGCCGGTATTTTTTAGGATTTGAAACACAGAAATTATGTTGTAAACATTATTTCTGATGTGAACTATGTGCCCTTTGTGGTTTCGTTTTTAAGATGGTAAAGTAGAATTAACCAAAAGTGAAAAACCCACCAACTCATCCGCAGATGAACTGGTGGGGAATTTTAACAAAAATCTGGTTATGAAAAGGTGTTTAACTAATTAAGAATCAGTTTTTCGATGAACACGTTATTCTCATATTCAATTCTGATAAGATAAACTCCGTTTGGCCGGCCGGTTAGGTCGAGCTTTGCCGGTAAGGTCATTTCGTTATTAAAGATTTCTTCACCAAAGGCATTCATTATTCTGATACCGGCAGTTTTATTGATTCCGCTGATGTTGAAAACTCCGTGAGTAGGATTTGGATAGATTCCTGGATGGCTGGCTTCCGGATTTGAAATGTTGGTTGCAGTCATCTTAACTTGTGTTATTTCGGATAATCCATTGTTCTGGAAGTTGCTGGAGTTCATGTCGGGTTTATAGGAAACCTGTAGTTCGAAAACTTCCCCGGTGGAAGGCCTGTAAAGTTTGTACGAAATAATTTCGCCGGTTTCAAAACCATCAATTTCGGCAGATGTAGCATCATCGCCATTGAGGCTGAGGGCAAATGGCTCCGAAGTATCGGTAATTTCGACAACGCCGGCGCATTTTCCGTCGGGTGTAAAACCACCAACAATATCACCTGTTGCAAACATATTATTTGCAATATTAAAGGCCACAAGGTGCGAGCCTGGTGTGTTGGTAATTTCATTCCACGGAGTTTTCAATTCGCCTGAAGGAACACCATATTTGGTTGGCAAACAATAACCCGGCAGTGCATAATTGATGCTGCCTGATGCTGTCATCCGAACGTAATAGGCTTTTCCAGGCTCAACACACCCAATGGTGTTAATTCCGTAATCTTTCCAATATACGCCGGTTCCGGCAACTTCTTTAGCAATCTGGAAACCAGTAATACCATCGAACAAGGTTTGGATATCGTAATCCTCGCTGCTAAGAACAGGAATCAGATTCCAGCCCTGGGTGAGGCTGATGGTTTTATTCTGTGTTGGTTCGCCACAAATTGGAAGTTCGGTATTGTCGGTTACTTTTATTACATAGCCCCAGTACGTATTCCAGTTAATTATTGTATTGATTTCTTCAACTGGCCAGTAGAACTTATCGTCATGATATAGCAGGATAAGCTGAGAAGCCGTTGGATACATCAGGTTAACAATATCCGGATCATCCGGGACAATGTAGCTCGAAATGCCGCTCCATCCCTGTGAAATCTGAATAATATGGTCGGCTACCACGGTAATTACAAACTCGCAGCAATTAGTACAATTTGTTTCTGGATCGGTGAAACAATAGGTTATTTTGTATGTTCCAACGCCAACGGAAGGATCGAAATAGTAGAACCCATTATCCATGATTACACCAGTTCCCGAATATTCACCACCCTGCGGGTAGGCATTATCCAACAGGATTTTTGGTGAGCCAAGACAAACTTCAAAAGCAGCGGGGCAATCAATCTGTGGAAGCGGTTTTACATGAATATAAAACTCACACGAACCGGCACAGTTGGTTCCAGGAATGACATAAGTGTACGTAATTAAATGATAGCCAACACCAGCCACAGCAGGATTGAAATATCCACCCGAAACACCTGTTCCCGAATATGTCCCACCTTCAGGCGTAGCACCCGAAAGTTCAAAAGCAGGGTCATTGATGCAGGCGTACATGTCTTCCGGACATTCAACAATCACTTC
>DYQT01000153.1:2417-8220 GCA_020719165.1 Draconibacterium orientale
TCCGGACATTCGACCACCGGCAACGGGTAAACGTAGAAATTGAATTCGCAGCAATCATCACAGCCAATTGGCGGGACAGACAGGCAATAAGTTATCACATAAGTACCAACGCCAACAGATGGATCGAACCAGTAATCGAAGCCATCATAAGTAACTCCTGTTCCCGAATATTCACCGCCCTGCGGGTATGCTTTGTCGAGCAAAACAAGCGGATCGCCTTCACAAGCCTTCATAAATGAGGGACAGTCGAGCTGAGGGGTTGGATGTACTGTGATGATAAATTCGCACGACCACGAACAATTGGTTCCCGGCACTGTGTATGTGTAAGTAATCGTATGCTCGCCTACACCTGCCAGACCTCCATAAAAAACGCCACCAATAATACCCGGCCCTGTGTAAATTCCTCCTTCAGGAGACGATCCTGCCAACAAAAGTGGATAATTATCAACACACCAATCAAAGTCTGGTGTGCAGGTAACGCCCGGGTCAGGTATTACAGTTACTGTTACTTCATCAGTAGCAGTGGTGTATCCATCATCAACCTTAACATAATAGGTAGTAGTTTCGGAAGGTTCATCAACAGGGTTTTGTAAATCTGAACTAAAACCGGCTGGCTGCGATGTCCATTCAAAAGTAAATGGTGGGCATCCTCCGGTAACCAGGGCTTCGAGTTGCACTTCATCGCCTTCACAAATAAAGGTTGGTGTGGCTGAGGCAGTTACTGCAACTGGTGCGGTAATATAGGTTAGTCCGGAGAGACCATTATCATGGAATACGCCATCAAAATCCGGAAGCATGGTGTCATATCCGACACCAACAATTTCCTCGGTGGCGGTTGCTGTGTGATAAACTTTCCAAAGGAAGGTTTCGCTGTCATCAAAACCTTCTTTTACAGCAGGTGTAGTTTCATCATCACCAAATGCAACTACAACCTGATTATTTACGGCATCCCACAAGGAAACACCGCCACACACAATATTATTTGATTCATCAGTGTAGAAGGTTCCAATAAAATCGCCTGCCGAAAGCGTTACGCAATTAAACAGTATATCGGCAGGTACAATGATCAGATGGGTTGAATTGGTTGGATTATAACCCCAGTTTGGTGGGAAAATGGTAACCTTATAATCTTCAACTTCTCCATCGGAAGCTTTTCCTGTAAAGGATAATCCTCCCGAAGTGTTAAACCTGAATCTGGCGTAGGTTTCACCAGGTGAGGTTCCGGCGGGAATATTTAGTGTAAGATTATTCATGCCGGCAACAACCGGCTTGTTTATCAAAACCTGTTCGTTTGCATCTGCCCAGCTTCCGTTTTTGTTCAGATCAATCCAGCCATTAATAAACCCACTAACCGATACTTTAATCTTAACGGCAACTGTTTTCCCGGAAACCAATGGCCGGATAAAGTTTACGCCATCTTCATCATCCGTATTTGCAATATCATCGCCGGTAGCTGCTGAATTGGGCTGTCCGTTGGGTTCGGAATCAATGAGATTTCCCATGAAAATGGCTGGATTCAGGATATGTCGTGCGCCATTGTTTGCAAGAAGTGTTGGATAAGGTTGATCGGGTGCATCACCAAAATCCATATTTTCGGCAACAACTGCCGATGTTACAACAAATGCCATATTCTTGTCGAGTTGGGTGATATAACCATGATTATCACGCTGAACCGGTTTTGCAAGGACAATTGGCTCGCCGTTGGTTTGCCATTTCCAGATAACATTATTCTGAATATTTTCCGATAGAGCCATCAGTTCAAACCAGTAAATGTTTCCCTGAATCTGGGCGAAAGGCTGCGGCAGAACAAAGTAATAATAGTACAACATATCGCCTGAAAGGGCATGTCTGCCGGTTGCATATTCCTGAACCTGCCCTAAAGCCGGTCCAAAAGGTGCATCCCAGCTACTAATCATAGCGCCGGGTTTGTTGTATGGCCCCGAAGCATCATTTTGATACATGCTGATTTTAAATCCTTTGCATGGTCCCGAATTAGGCATTTCATAATATCCCCACCAATGGAAATCGGTTACAACGCCACCGCCACACTGCCAATCGTCGGCAACGGTAAGCTGCGTGCCTTCATTGTCGTGTGCATGAAAACCATAATATTCGGTTTCGGGATATTGTACCCATTTTATAGTTTCATTGTCGGTAATATCAACCTGGTAGTCTTCTACTTCACCGTTCTCAGCAAGTCCTTTGAAAGTGAGTCCATAAATTTTTGAAGTAAAACGGAATCGTGCAAAACTGTTTCCGACCTGAGCCTCCATTGGAACTAAAAATGAAAGTGTGTTGTTTCCTGCCGCTAATATCACATCAGTAAAAATCTGTTCACCGGCATCAGCCCAGGTTCCATTTTTATTAAAATCGAGCCAGGCGTTTAATACACCCGAAACCGAGGCTTTAACTGTTATCTGAGCTGGTTCGCCCAATGTTAATGCGCTGGTAAAGGTTACCCCGTCTTCATCATCAAGGTTCATGTTATCGTCACCTTTTGCGGTAAAGTCAGGTTGTCCGTTTGCCTCACCATCAATCAGGTCGCCGAGGTAAGTTACGCCATCAAGAATATGACGGGCACCATCACTGGCCGAAAGTGTCGGGAAAAGTGGGTCGGGGGCATCACCAAAATCTATTTCATTGCCGCAATCGCCTTCTTTCCAGCAAACATGCTGCAGGTTTCCTTGTAAAATATAGTTGTATCCCCGAATATCTATCGAGAGCCATTCTGGATTGTATTTTAGAATTTCGAATGGAACAGGCACCGGGATTGGCTGAGAAATATTTCCCTGCCAGGTTAGCAATGGAGATGAGCGTTCTATTACAGTTACTTCATAAGCCGGATCCACAACATCCTGAGGAAGAGGAGGGGTTACGAATTCGGGATAACCTGGCCACAAAGGTGTTGACCAGTTGTAAACGATTTCGACATAGCTTGGCATTTGTGGATTCCTCGGCATAACCATCATATCGCCGGTTATCACTTTTCGCCTGTCGGGAGCTACCGGATGGTCGTAAAACCAGACATTCCACCAATCAAAGTTTGGATATTCGTACCATTCGCCATTATTAAAACCTGTTCCATTCCAGATTACGGGCACACCTTCTTCATTAATTTCAACAAAGAAGTTGTCGTTCCTTACCAGGAAAGGCAGCAATGAAATTGATGATCCGGCTGATGATTGCATCACAAGGATTTCGTCACCAATCGGGTCGAATTCGCCTTCGATTGGCGAGAGTGTCCAGGGATAAGGTGCAGGCGACATATAGGCCAACGGGCCAAATCCCAAATCGAAAGGATCGAAAACAATCTGGTTGGATGGATTGCCAACTTCAGTAAATGTAATTACAGGAAAAAATGAAAAGGCTTGCTTAAAAGTACCGCCAAATGGGTTTTCCATCGTAATTTCATCCATCCCGTTGCGTGGAGCAACATAATTTATTTCAAGAAAAACATCGAAAAACGAATCGGGCATTGTAGGGTAAGAAATTTTAACTGGTTCCGAACCAACAAGTTTAAGCTGGGTAAGCTCGGTTGGTGTGGTGCCCGTCGAAGGATAAGGTTCATTTAAATCAACCGAAACCTGCCGGCTAACTGTTGCATCGGCCATTGGTTGTTGCGAGCCATTTGAATTTAAACCAATTAACGAAATTATTCCATCAAATGGATCTGATCCCGGGCCAAAGAAATCTTCGGGCAAAGTCATATAGTCGCCTTCCTGGCCAAAAGCGATTGTTCCGCAAGGAATAGTCCATGAATCAGTTCCGGAATTTATCGTGGTAACATTACCAAAACCATTCACAAAATAATTCATCGTAAAGTAAGCACTGTTAACCTGGTAATCGTCGAGATAAAGCTCAAAAGTGTGCATGCCAGGGTCGAGGGAAATTGCATAGTTGCCAATGGGCCGGTTTTCGTAAAGTTTTAAATTATCTACAACCAATCTTGATCGTAAACCACCCGAAAATGGGTAAGTATGCAACTCTTCCCATTCAACATAAACCAAACCATCGGTTTCGGTAATTACAAACGGACATTCAAAAGTAATTTTTGGAACAGGATTAAGATTAACAAAATGTATCCCGAGGAAGTTGATTGGCAGACCAATCGAAGGGATAATCTCTACATTCAGATAAATTGTTCCCGATCCGTGAAGCGGGTTTACAAAAACCATAACCTTCAACATATCACCTTCTGCAAAGGCATTAATAACTTCAAGATAAGGATCAACAAGAGGGGTTACGATAATGGTTGATCCAGGAGGAACAGGCTCTGTAAGTGGAAATAACAAAAGTGCTTCATCTCCCGGACGGATTGCGGAATTTGGTATAAATGCCCGTTCCTGCGGAATATTTCCAACTATAGAAAACTCTGCAGCTTGTCTCATTTCGGTTGTATCATGGCTCGAAAGTCCGCCATTTGTCCCGTTACTTGGGCCGTCACCTTTCATCACATCGCCGGGGTTATTCTGCGAATCAGTGTCGGCAAGCCCCAGGGCATGTCCAAACTCGTGAGCGGCCACTTCTTCAAGGTCTAAGCCTGGCGTTGAAGGAGTTTCTTTTAAGGTAATTTCTCCGCTTACCCACTTTTTGCTGGTACCATCAAAGGTTGGCGTAAAGGAGCCTTCGTCAGCCGACGTAGCTGGTTCCTTTTTAACGGTGATTTCTGCCGGCGGTGAACCAACTTCTACCAATGCAGGCTTACCTCCGGCATCATTCCATTTTTTCATCCCGTTACGGATTTTGGCTTTTTGTGCTGCATTCCAACCTGGATCAATCAGCACTTTGAGCGATTCGGGATTTCCTTCCCAACCAATGTAATCAGAACTCACATCCCGTGTAGGATTCCATTTCTGGCCTTTTAGGTCGTACTGGCACAAAAGGCATAAAGCCAGAACAAAAAATAAAACGTTAAACTTTTTCATAACACAATTTTTTTTGATTAGTACATTAAATAAGAAACTTGTAGCTTTTCATTTTTAATTTTTCAACTTGTTTTTTAATACATATTTACTTCCGAAAGATACGAATATTTTAACCCAAAGTCAAGACCTTCAATAACATAATGGCTTGATTTGTCAAATTTTAACAGATTACTTTGCCCACATTCAACAATTATTTTGATGGTGCAAAGCATCGTTTTACATCTGCCGAAAAATCCGGTTTCAAATTCCCGGATCGGCGTTGGTTTTATACATGAAAAAAAAGAACTGATTTTGTTTGGATAGTTTGAAAATCTTTTTCGTAATGTCCCGGCAATATTTTAAACTTTTTCCCGGGTTTCAACTTTCTTGAGATTTCATCATGCCTCCTTTCGTTATTAAAATTTGTTCTCTGCCACAAATTTCAATAGGTGTGCCTGATTTTTGAACTTGCCTTAAAATGCTTTTGTAATGGAAGATAAATAATTGGAAATCCATCAGATAGCCCGATAGATTTTTTTTGTAGCTTAATTTAAAAACGCTTTGTGGGTAAAAACAGATGGTGGTTTTCGGCCTCTTTGGGCGAAAATAGTGTATTAAAAAACGAAAGCCTCTGGTTTTGGGAGGCTTTTTATAGTATGAATGTCAAATTCAAAACATCAAATTTTGGATAAGATGGTGGTAATTATTTGATAAGCTGTAAAATAGATAACTTATTGAATCACTTTTTGAATGATAATACCGTGATTTTTGATGCGATGTTTGAGTGCATTGCGCGAAATTCCAAGCAAGTCGGCGGCTTTAATCTGATTTCCTCCGGTGTTACGGAGGGCTTCTTCGATGAGCATTTTTTCGTTTTCGTCGAGGTTGAGGGAGAGGGT
>DYQT01000154.1 GCA_020719165.1 Draconibacterium orientale
TAGCCAAAGAAAGTAAGGTTCAGAAAGAAAAAGAAAAAGATGTGTATAAAGAGTAGTCTTGGAGAGGCCGGGGAGAGTTCATAACCAGTCATTTACAAATATGAAAATCATTTTTTAAGATTAGAACCCAATTAGTTAACAATTTTAATCAGACTCTTAATGATTTTGCAGATGTTTTATTGAGTAAAATCGATGATCATCTCCTTCTGGCAGGGATACAAAAACTTGAAGCGGAGTCAAAAATATTTGATTATCTGTCTGATGGGGAAGATTTGTACACCGTAAACGACTTAAAAAACATCTGAGTTACCAGATAAAAGCCCCTCAACCCATCCTCTATTCCAGGTCATGCTATGGCCAGTCCTGGCTGCACCATCCCGCACTAAAGTCTCAATGCCACCTGAACATCCTCATTCCCACTGTAAAAAACACCAATCCGGTTGCAGAGAGGATTACAATTGGCAGCCCTACCTCGGCAAATCCTGCACCTTCGGTCATGATGCTCCGGATCCCGTCGGCCATCATGGTAAGCGGAAATTGCTGAATGTAGGGGATGCTCCAGTCGGGGAAATTGTGATAACTGAAAAACACCCCCGAAAGCACCATCATCGGCATGCTCAGGGCATTGATAAGCCCGTTTCCGATTTCGGTTTTCGCCGTATGGGATGCCAGAAGAATCGATATCCCGGCAGAGGCGAAATTTCCGGCAACAAATAAGGCGAACAATGCGGCCACATTGCCCTGAATGGTTATGCCGAACGCCAGCCATGAAAACAACAGCAGCAAACCGGCCTCCACGAAATTCATAAACACCCGCACGGTGATCAGCGCGATCAGGAAATTTGACCGTTTCATCGGCGTTGCCACCATGCGGCGCAATAGCTTCTTTGAACGGTGCTCAATAATGGCATAGCACACACCCCACATACTCGACATCATCACACCCATGGCGATCAGCCCCGGAATCAGAAAGTCGATGTAACGGGTTCCTCCAACGGTAAGGGGTTTTATTACGGTTTTGGAATCCTGTCCAACAGGCTGCGGTGTGTTCAGCAACTTTGACAATTTCAGGTAGGATAACTGTGCATCAGGATTCAGGGGATCAAAATGATATTGAACCACTCCGTCTTTTTCATCAAGGATGATGCTCATATTGCCGCGTTTGACTGACACGATCGCCTCATCCCATGTTAAAGCGCAGAATATAAATGTAGTAGCTCCCAGTTTGTCGTCAGGAATGGTAAGTTTTCGTGTTATGTTTCCTGTTTTATCGTGTTCTGTAACTGCTTTGTTTGCCAAAAGGAACGACCTTAAAACAGAGGTCGAATCGGTAGTCTGGCTTATTGTCTGCCTTCCGCCGATGACTGCTATCCGGGTGATGACATCCTTTTTCTCTGTAAATGCAACTCCCAACCCCAGCGATATAAGGATGGGAAAAACAATACCCCAGAATATCACACCAGGCTCCCTGATCAACTCTTTTAAATTGGCCAGGATAAGCTGGAAAAGTTGGTTATTTGATATTCGTTCAATCATCAAGATGTCGTCCGGTTAGTGAGGTAAACAGATCGTCCAGGGTGGTTTTGCGGGTTTCAACCGGTTTAACAGGTAAATGTTGAATTTCACCCAGTAAATCGCTTATCGATCCCTGCTTCAAAATCTTGCCATGGTCGACAATCACAATGTAGTCACACAACTGTTCTGCCTCTTCCATGTAATGTGTTGTCAGGATCAACGAGGTTTTCCACTCCTCTTTAAGCCTGAGCAGTATGGCCCATATCTCGCGCCGGGCATTGGGGTCGAGACCGGTTGTAGGCTCATCAAGCAGGAGAATTTTCGGTTTGTTCAGCAATGCAATGCCCAGGGCTAACCGCTGTCGCTGACCTCCCGAAAGGTTGACCACCCATGCCTCTCGTTTTTCTTCCAATGCAATGAGTTGTAAAACCTCCTTGCAACGAACTTTGCCGATTCCGAAAAAACTGGCAAACAACCGCAAAGTTTCCCAAACATTCAGTTTGTCGATGAAATGGGTCTCCTGCAGTGAAAGTCCGATGATGTTACGCAGGTAATTTTCATTTCCGCTCCAGGTTTTGCCCATGATAAAGATGTCGCCCGTATCGGGTTGCTGAATTCCTTCGATCATCTCCACCAGGGTTGTTTTACCGGCACCATTTGGACCCAGGATGGCCACAAACTGGCCGGGGTTGATGCGAAGGTTTATGCCCCTCACAGCCTGAACGGTTTTAAACGATTTGTGCACGTTCCTGACTTCGATGATGGGTTCAATCGTCATGTTGTCTCCTTCCAGCGGGCTTCAAGCACGCGATAAGGATAACGGGTGATGAGCTGGTGGGCATTGGTGCAGGTTGTCTTGTGTATTTTAATCCCCTGGGATACACTGACAAAGGCAAAAATTGTGCTCCCCGGAACCGGGTTGCAGCACCGGGCAAACTGGTAATGCAGCGATTTGATAGTGGGATCGATAACCACGAAGTCCTCTTTGCCGGCCATCACCCCGGAAATCCGCTCGGGGAAGGTCTCCTCCTTGATCGGGGTTGGCGGAGTCCCCGCATCAGCCGAAAGAAGACCTTTTTTGATTTTGCTCAAATCTGCTTTACCCTCACCAAACCGCTGGTAAAGTTCGAGGATGCTGTCGTATCCAAAATATGCTGCCAGCTTGTTTACGAGCGGATCGGCAAACTCGTAGCCCAGTTGGGTCACCTTGTTCTTGATTATCTCCTTCCCGAATTCTGCCTCTTTGTACAACTCCATCTTGAGTGCATGCTTGATCCGGGAGATGTTTCGCGGACTTTTAACCATCTCAAGCCAGCCGGGGTTGGGTTTCTGTGTTTTTGAGGTCAGGATTTTCACCATATCCCCATTGTGAAGGGTGTGTTTTAAAGGAACCATCTTTCCGTTTACAATGGCTCCGGTGCAGGTGGAACCGATTTCGGAATGAATTTCAAAGGCAAAGTCAAGTACCGAGTATCCGGATTTGAGCCTTTTCAGATCTCCTTTGGGTGTGAAAATGAAAATTTCATCTGAATACAGTGCCTTCTTCTCCGTTTTCGCTGTTTTTTCAAGGGAGGATTGAACCGGTTTTTCAAGCAGTTCGCGTATTCCCGCATACAAGTCGTCGCGCGACTGAGAAGTGGTGCCTGATTTGTATTTCCAGTGTGCTGCAAAACCTTTTTCGGCAATTTCATCCATCCGGCGGGTGCGAATCTGCACTTCAACCCATCGACCCTCAGGTCCGATAACGGTTGTGTGAAGAGATTCATAACCGGTCGATTTGGGAAAAGAGATCCAGTCGCGCAGGCGGCGTGGATTGGGCGTGTAGATATCCGTGATCAGGGAATAAATCTTCCAGCAATCAGCTGCGTCGTTTTCAAGGGTTTTGTTTAAAATGATCCGGATGGCAAAGAGGTCGTAAACTTTTTCAAAGTCCACTTTCTGGGTCACCATTTTCCGGCGGATGGAGGGAATTGATTTAACCCTGCTTTTTAATTCGCATTCAAATCCGTTTGCAGAAAGTTGCTGCTCAATGGGCTTGATAAACTCACGGGTATATTGATCGCGATCTGCCTTTGTGTCTCTTAGTTTTTGATCAATCAGGGCATAGGTTTGCGGATCGAAGTACCGCATGACACGATCTTCCAACTCATTTTTAATCTGATACAGCCCCAAACGGTGTGCAATGGGAATGAACAGGGCCTGGGTTTCACCCGCAATAATTTGCTGCTTTTCTGGCGAATATTCATCAAGATGGCGCATGTCAAACAGTCTCATGCCAAGCCTGATAAGCAAAACCCGGATGTCGTCGGAAAGGGTTAACAGCAATCCGATGAAATTTTCGGTATTGGTGCTGTATTTCTTTGTGTCGAGCCGTTCAAGTTTATGAATGCCCTCGATTAAATCGCGTACGGGCTGTCCATATTCACTTTCGATGACTGCCGGAGATAGGATCGCCTTGTCGGCAAGATTCTTCAGAATCAGGCATTTAACTGCTTCCGATCCGAGGTTCATGTCTTCAAGAATGATTCCTGCAGTTTCCAGAACCATTTGAGCATAACCAGAATCCTCATCCCTGGATGATTGATTCAACATGGATGAAAATGCTTTTCTCAGCGTGGTTTTCTCCCCTTTCAACTGCTCGTAGGCGAGTAGTTTCTCCAGGGTCATGTCATTGAAAGGATTTACTGTAATCGTGTTCACGCGCTGATGTGCTGATGTGCTAATGTGCTAATGTGCTAATGTGCTAATGTGCTAATGTGCTAATGTGCTGATGTGCTAATGGGATGATGGGATGATTATTTAAGTGCATTGGTTATCAGGGGTTTTATTGATTTGATCAAAAAAGGTATTAGCAATAAAAATCATCTCTTCCACTTTTTGGGGATTCAGGCAGTAATTCACCTTTACGCCATCAACAGTTCCCTGAATCAGTCCGGCATTCTTTAACTCGGTCAGGTGTTGATTAACAGTAGTGCGGCTTAACGGCAATTCGTCGGAGATGTCTCCGGTGATACAAACCTTTGTTTCCGCAAGGTATTGCAGTATTGCAAGCCGTGCAGGATGAGCCAAGGCCTTAAATAAAACCGCGGCGGAATTTAACCTGGTATCGAAGAGATCTGTTTTTGCTGAGGCCATTTTGATTTGCGATTTACGATTTACGAATTGCGAATTACGAATTACGAATTTACGATTTCTCCGTTATTCAAGTGTAGCTTCATTGTTCCATATTCAGCTGCAACGGGACTATGGTTCACACTTTTGTTTTCCATTTTGCCACATGCCATGGCACAATTATCCATAACGTTGTCATGATTTGTCATCGACTCCCTATATACCACTACGTAAACGATTTTGCCATCTGTAGTGGCTTTAAGAAGCTCCGAGGTCTTTGGCACAGGACCCATTTCAACCAGTATGGTAAGGGAACGCCAACCAACCGATACTTCACTTCAACAGATATATCATGGCGAGAATCTTTTCATGTAGCCTGGCTTTTTATTTTGACGCAAATATACGTTATATTTCATTAGAACGTACAAATACGTTATAATTTATACAGAATTTAAATTAGGGTTAAAATTGCACCTGCAAGTTTATTAAAATAAATGAGGCCAATAATTTCATCAGGCTGAAGGGAGAATCTCGTCAACCCACTGTGGCTATTTAAGCATAACTACTAAAAACGTTGATTTTCGCATGCGAACAAAGGATGCAGTCGGTTGTTCTAATTGCATTTTTCGTTACTGCTGCTGACAATTTCATTATAGTAATCCTGTGATATGAACTGAGGAGTGTAACTACCTCCTGCACTGATAATTGCACTCACAAAACTTCGTAAATGATTGCGAGAACCACATTCTAAACTATTAAAAACATTGATTACGGTTTCATTTGTTGATTGAGCAGTATATTCTTCCAGGTCCAGAATATCTAAATCTTCAATTGTTGCTCCGATTTGCAGTGCATTAGACGAACTGATAGATCCGTTGGTAATAAACTGGTTGTAAAAGTTTAGAAGTGCCGAATCTGCAAATTGGCCAACAGGCAAAATGGTGTATTGAATACCATAAGAGGTCAATACCTGGGCTATTGCATCCATGTGTGATTGTTCACTGCTTTTAATATTATTAAACTGATTGATCGACCATTACTCCCCCAGATAGGTATAGGTGTCCCTGGCTAATTTTTCTTCCTCTAGCATAAAGAGTAGTGCATTTTTGTCACTTTCTGCAAGTGGCGTTGTTGGTGTAGTTTCAGTATCCTTCTTGCAGGAAACCATTAATAAAGTGAATAAACCAATTACCATAATTAAGGTAATGTGTGCCGTTTGTCTTTTCATTTTCTTTTTTTTTAAGCTATGAATTAATTTCCACAGTCCGGCAACAAAAGTAAGTGTATCTATTCACCTTAATATTATGATATTTTACTAAAGATGTTCAATATTTTACTAACCAGGAAAGGACGAGATTAGCATTTAATGATGTGTACCTTAGCCAGGTCACGGTCTTCTCCTTTATCGGTTTCCATCCTACATACCCCTGACGATAAGCAGGAGGATGATTCATATATTCCGGTTTTATTTGAACAAGATGGTTCAGATTATCAGGCTTTAATTTTATTGAACAACGCCGTCAGATATTCTTCATAGTATCCATTTATCGTCAACTCTACCTCCGTAAGTGGTTTCACAGGCACGAGGTCTACAACTTCAGCATAGGAGAGACCGGAATTGAAGAGTGTTTCAGAGGTGCCATTCAGCATCTCAGCGATTACTGCTTTTGCTTCCGATTCATCCATACCAAAAGAGATGGCCAGTTCGTGCAGTTTTTGGATCTGGGGCCAAAAGTAGGTATGACCCATGGCACTGACCATGGCATAAGCTTCGATCTTTGGTTCCGCAACTTCCGGCAATGTGCCTAATGGCAGCATCAGCTCCTGCACAAGGGCTTTCATTTCAACTGTCATCGCAGCGGAATAACACACCGGATTGAGCCCTTTGTTGATGATGGATGAGGCGCTTGGATTGATGCGCGCAATGTTGGAAAATCCGCCCAATGCATCCGACATCTTCTGAATCGTGAATTTGGGTGCCAGGGAGATAAGTATCGCATTCGGGTTTAATATCCCTTTGATTTTGTCCAGGCTCTCCATCATCATGGGAGGATGGATGGCAAGGAAAACGATATCGGCACCGGCTGCTCCGGAGATATCGCTTGAGGAGGTGACAATTTCAGGGAATTGGCTCCTTAATCGTCCTAAAACTGCTTCCTGGGGATCGAAAACCTGAATCTGTTTAAATCTTTTCGATGCATTGCTAAAGGCTTTCAGGAGAATCCTCGTGACCCTTCCTCCTCCGATAAATCCGATTGATATAGTTTCCATGGTTTCAAAAATTTGAAATTGAAATTGATTGAATTAATTCTGACTTGCAACATTGAACTGATCTTTGGCTAAAAAAGTGAGGCAAAGAATGATAATCAGTACCAGGCTGATGTCGTATAGGCTGTAAGCCATCTGACTAATGAACTCAATGGATTTGATTTGCACCAACATTAATAGTCCTGAAATAAAGCAGAGAAGAATTGCGATTGAAAGAAGACTTGCTTTAAATGGTTTGATCCCGGAATACTGGTGATTGAAATAAAAAACTATTCCGGTTACTAACACTGCTGCACTGATCAGGAAATGGTTTGAATCCAACAGCATCCGTGACGGCAAGAGGTAATTAGTCAATTCTGAAGAGAAGAACAGGATTACCCCTGCAATTAGAATGAAAGCATTGGTAACAAGAAAGATAATACGTTGTTTAGCGAAATTAATCTGAGTCTGCTTCCACAGATAGGTGAAAAACAATACCATGAGGGCGATTAAAAGAAAAACCCCGATGCCGAAGTAAAGCACCGGCTTTATAATGCTTTCGCGAATAGCGCCAAGGTAGGCAGAAAAGGCAGATATCTCAAGCTTTTTATATTGTGGTCCTGTTACCGGTTTGCCCAAACTATCGAACGGATATTTAAGCACGGCACCAAAGAAAAAACCTGAGCCCAGCCGATGACAATCGGTGCATCCGTTAATCCCTAAAGCAGCCTTTGCGGGCATGATGTTGTGGCTCAATTTATGAACTGAGGCATAGGGTGTGGCCTCATAGCTCTCCTTGTCCAGCATCCGGAAATCTTTCCCGCTGAAGTACATCCGGTCATCGCTTATCCAAACGATCTTTTTTCCGGTAAGATCATAGCCTCTATACTCAAGATGTTCTGCTACAGAGCCAATCAATGCATCAATCTCCTTCGTTGAATTAACCTCAGGGATACTATCTCCGTTATCGTCTATGATCTGGCTTAGCAAAGCGTACTTTGCCGGATTCTTACGGTGCATGGTCCACATCTCATAAATATCTTTCATTTTTGGTTGATTCAGACCGGGCTTCCCCTTTGTAAAAACACCTGGCCATGCACTGTGTACAATATTAACCGGATAAATTTTATCCTTGTACCTGGCCAGGGTAGGCGTAAATGGATCTGTTGGCTGATCCTGAGCGGTGAACATGTCTAATTCTCCGTAATGATTCCAATAGTTCATATGTTGGTCATAGAACGTCCAGATGTACTTACCTGGCGGAGAAATCCTGGTTCCCGGGTTATAGACATCACTCACCTGCACCAGAGCGGCTTTTACAGGCCGTTCGCTAAT
>DYQT01000155.1 GCA_020719165.1 Draconibacterium orientale
AAAAACCGCCAAGCCATAATCCCAGGAATGCGCCAAAAACAGCAGCCGGCACACCAAGCAACACCGAGAAAGGCAATTTCCAACTCTCGTATTGTGCTGCCAATATCAGGAATACAAATATGAGTGCCATTAAAAACATCGTTCCGCCAGTACCTTCAGCCGCTTTTTCCTGGTAGGACATGTTTGTCCAGGCATAACCTATCTCTTTTGGCATGGTCACTGCAACTTCTTCCAGGGCAGTCAAAGCATCTGTTGAGCTATATCCTTCTGCTGGCGCACCGGATATTTCGGCGGCACGGTACATGTTAAACCGGTTGGTGTAGGAGGGGCCGGAGTTATCTTCTACCACGGCCAGCGTAGATAACGGAATAATTTCACCGGTTTTACTTTTCACGTAATACTTAGCCAGATCAGCGGGAGAGAGTCTGTCTTCGCCTTCCGCTTGTACATAGACTTTGTATTGCCTTCCGAAGCGGTTGAAGTCATTAACATATGAACTTCCGAGGTAGTAGCTGATGGTGCTGGTGATTTCAGAAAGATCTATCTGGAGTTTCTCTGCTTTGTCGAGATCAATTACAATTTTTTTCTGGGGAACATTCGAGCGATACAGTGTAAAAATACTCCCTATCTCCGGTCGTTTACGGGCTTCGGCAATGAAGTTTCGTGCTTGTTCATCCAGGTATTGCGGTGAATTTCCTGATCTGTCCTGAAGTTGCATGGTAAAACCGGCTGACGTACCAAGACCTTCTATAGGAGGAGGGCCAAAAGCGATAGCGGAAGCTTCTGAAATTATTCCCCTGAACGCCATATTCGTTTTCAGAATTATTTGCTTGGCAGTTTTTGTTCGTTCATCCCAGGGTTTCAGCGATATGAAAACAAAGGCATTGTTTGGAGAAAAAGATTGGGTAAGCAAACTGTACCCGATTACCATTGTTGTGTACTCGATACCTTCGACTTTAGCTAATATAGCTTCTACCTTTTTAGCCACCTGGTCGGTCCGATCTATCGAGGCGGCATCCGGTAACTGTACGTTTACCATGTAGTAGCCTTCATCTTCTTCCGGAACAAATCCGCCGGGGATACCCTTGCCTAAAAATACAGTGACTACCAGCACGATTCCAATGATAAAGACCGACCTGACTGATTTTCTGGCAACGATACCTGCAACACCTGTATATCCGAGTGTGAACTTGTCAAAAACCCTGTTGAATCCATTGAAGAATCGCTGAAGTAAGCCTTTCGATTCTTTCTTTGGTTTTAGGATTAAGGCGGCAAGTGCAGGACTTAATGTAAGTGCGTTAAATGCTGAGAATAATACTGAAATAGCGATGGTGATGGCGAACTGCTGGTAAAGCCGGCCTGTGATACCACCGGCAAACGCCACCGGTACAAATACCGCAGCAAGAATAAGCGCGATAGCGACAACTGGTCCGCCCACCTCCTTCATGGCCTTTTGAGTGGCCTCCTTGGGATTCATACCGTGTTCGATGTTGTGCATTACTGCCTCTACCACCACGATGGCATCATCAACCACCAGCCCGATGGCCAATACAAGTCCGAGCAGCGACAACACATTGACCGAAAATCCAAGCATCGGGAAAATAATGAATGTACCAATGAGCGAGACAGGCACCGTTAACAACGGAATGAGCGTCGCTCTCCAGTCCTGTAGAAACAGGAATACCACCAGGATAACCAATATCACTGCTTCAAAAAGTGTATGGACTATTTCCTCGATACCTACCTCGATGGCTTTTGTTGTATTTAATGATATATCATATTTTAAGTCTTCCGGAAAATAATTCACCAGTTGCTTCATGGTGCCCTGCACTACTTCGGCAACCTCAAGAGCATTTGATCCGGGCATCTGGTAAATAACGATGGTGGAGGCAGCTTTGGAGTTAAGACGACTGGAAGAATTGTAATTATCGTTGCCAAGTTCGATCCTGGCAATGTCTTTCAGTCTAACAATCGAGCCCTTTTCATCTGATTTCACAATGATATTCCCGAATTCCTCTTCGCTCACGAGGCGCTCCTGAAGGGTAACGGTGTAGGTATATTCCACACCAGCCGGTGAAGGCGGTGCGCCAAACTTACCACCCGGTGAGATAGCGTTTTGTTTTTTTACCGCATTAGCGACTTCATTTACCGTCAGATTCAGTTTAGTAAGTTGGTCCGGTTTCAGCCAGATACGCATGGAGTAGTCGGAGCCGCCAAAAAGAATCACATCCCCAATACCTTTCAATCGCTTCAGCTGATCTACGACATTGATATTGGCATAATTGTTCAGAAACTGGGCGTCATACGTATCACCAGGCGAGGATAATGAAACAAGCATCACAGGGAACACCAATGATTTCTTGGTTGTCACACCAAAATTTTTCACCTCGAGAGGCAATTTGGGTTGCGCCTGCGTCACCCTGTTTTGCGTCAGCATGTTTGAATTATCCAAGTCAGTTCCAACTTCAAACGAGACCTGCAGGGTAAGCGAGCCGTCAGCGGCGTTGATGGATTTCATGTACAGCATCTCCTCCACACCATTCACCTGTTGCTCTATCGGTGTGGCAACAGCTTGCTCCACATTCACTGCATTGGCGCCATTGAACGTGGTCGTCACCTGGATCATTGGCGGAGTGATCTCCGGGTACTTTGAAACAGGTATGCCTGTTAATGTTATCAGCCCCATGATAACCATGAGGATTGAAATAACCATGGCAACAATAGGGCGTCTTATAAAAAATTCGCTCATAAATCTTGTGTTTTAAGTGGTTGTTAGATTATTGTTGCACGGCATCAGCGGGCCATTTCATCTCGATGACTTCGATTTTGGCATTTAGTGTAAGGCTCTGACTGCCCACAACAGCTACGCGATCGCCAGCCTTGAGTCCCTTTTTGATAACCCATGCGTCACCGGATTTTGGACCAGGCTCCACAGATATGGCTTTAAGTGTGCTTGAATCGGTTACAATATAAACCTGCGCAAGGTTCTGAAGCTGGAATACTGCCCTTTGCGGTACAATCACAGCAGCAGGGTAGGTTTCCATCAGGAGACGGATTTTGACAAATTGCCCGGGGCGAAGTATACCAATTGGATTCGGGAACAATGCTTCAATGGTCATTGTACCGGTTTTTGGGTCGATTTCACGGTCAGCGAAATTGACTGAACCTTCATGTTCATAGATGCTGCCGTCGGCCAGGACAAGATTGAGTTTTTCTTTTCTTTCCGCACGCTCCTCAGCTGACATCCTGGAAATACGCAATATTTCACGCTCATTGAGCTGAAAACGAATACGAACTTCACCAATACTGGATATAGTAGCGAGTACAGATGAAGTACCTATTTTACTGACATAATCTCCGACGCGAACATTGGATATACCGATCAAACCATCAAACGGTGCGTAAACACGTGTATAACCCAGCTCGACCTTTGCGTTTTGCAGGCTGGCTTCGGAGGCTTTAACTTCAGCGATGGAGGCATCGAACCTGGCCTGCGCATTATCAAGGTCTTTTTGACTCAGGGCGTTTAGTTCGGTAAGAGGCTTCACCCGGTTCAACTCGTTTTCAGCCCGAACCATCTCCGTTACAGCCTTAGCCACTTCACTGGTTTGTCTGTCTACCTGGTTTTTATACTCAATATCGTCTATTACATAAAGTAGGGTTCCTTTTTTTACGGATGAACCTTCCTTAAAATTCATCGATGTAACCCATCCTTCTACCCGGGCGCGGATGTCAACATCTGAAGCTCCATATACCTGTGCCACAAATTCTTCATGAATGGGGACATCTTTTTGAATGGCCACCGCCGTGTTTACCTGAACAGGCGGCATCACGATTTGGGGTTTTGGAGTGCAACTGCTTATGCAGGCGATGGCGGTGACAGACAGAAATTTGGCTAAGGAAAATGTCGTGTAGTGCTTCATAGGAAAAATATTAGTTTTCAAAGATAGGAATGTTTTCGAGTGGTGTTTCAATTTTAATTATTTATGTATAGCATGAAATTTTTCCCGTTATATAGAAACAGGGGATGCGACCAAATCCATTTTTCTTTTATCAA
This sequence comes from Draconibacterium orientale, assembly GCA_020719165.1. Classification (GTDB taxonomy): domain Bacteria; phylum Bacteroidota; class Bacteroidia; order Bacteroidales; family FEN-979; genus CAIVAT01. The sequence continues at coordinate 4,058 of DYQT01000155.1, forward strand.
AGTGTATATTTCTTTCGCCCCCGGATGGTTATGATTGGTTAAATACTATTTTTAGAAGTTTAAACAGAATAAAAATTGAAACACCTTTTTCAAACCAAGAGTCTTGCCCAGCTTACTGCTGAAGCCAGCAGCCAGGAACACGGCATGAAACGCGAACTTACTGCCGCCAATCTCATTTTTCTTGGTATAGGGGCTATTATCGGCGCTGGAATATTTGTACTGACAGGCGAAGTCGCGGCAAACTATACAGGCCCGGCGATTATCATCTCTTTTCTCATCGCAGCGCTTGCATGTGCGTGTGCGGGACTATGCTACGCCGAATTGGCGAGTATGATCCCTGTGTCCGGCAGCGCCTATACTTATGCTTATGCCACCGTCGGCGAGTTTTTCGCCTGGATCATCGGCTGGGATCTCATCATTGAATATTTGTTTGCCGCATCGTCAGTGGCTGTAGGCTGGTCAGGTTATATGGTGAGCGTTCTTAAAGGCTTTGACATCCATTTCCCTGAAGAATTTTCAAATGCTCCCATGGGATACAATGATATCACGCATAGTTTTGAAGTGACGAACGCCGGCATTATCAACCTTCCGGCTATGTTTATAGTAATCCTCCTTACGATACTTTTAGTGGTTGGTGTTAAGGAATCGGCGCGTTTCAATAATGTCATCGTGATCATAAAGACCTTTGTCATCCTTTGTTTTATTGCTTCGGGAGTATTTTATATCAGCACCGCGAACTGGGTTCCCTTCATACCGGAAAACACCGGCACCTTTGGCCAGTTTGGCTGGAGCGGCATTTTCCGTGGTGCGGCTGTTATTTTCTTTGCATACATTGGCTTCGACGCGGTATCTACGGCGGCTCAGGAAGCCAAAAACCCCAAGAGGGATCTTCCCATCGGAATCCTCGGTTCTCTGATCATCTGCACCTTGCTTTATATCGCCGTTGCCCTGGTGATTACAGGGATAGTGCCGTATCCGCAACTCGGCGTGCCTGATCCTATAGCTGTGGGTGTAGATGCCACAGGGCTTACCTGGATATCACCGATGATCAAGCTTGGGGCTGTGGCAGGTTTAAGTTCCGTAATACTCGTATTACTCATGGGCCAACCGCGTATTTTTTATACCATGTCCAAGGATGGGCTTCTTCCACAGGCATTTTCCAAAATTCATCACCGCTTCAAAACTCCTTATGTGAGTACAATAATCGTAGGTGTCCTTGCCATGGCGCTGAGTGGGTTTTTCCCGATTGGCGTGCTCAGCAAGCTTGTATCGTTGGGGACATTGCTAGCCTTTGCTGCGGTTTGTCTTGCTATCCTCATACTTCGCAAAAAACATCCTGAATATCCACGGCATTTCAGAACGCCATTTTCACCCTATATTCCAATACTCGGTATTGTTTCCTGCCTTGGCGTAGCTACCTTTTTGAACATGTATGCCTGGATCACCATGGCGGTGTGGCTGTCGATTGGGCTTGTGGTTTATTTTATCTATGGAGCAAAACACAGCAAGTTGAAACAATCGAATAATTGAACAATCGAATTCAGAACAGTTGAACTGCTGAACAATTGAACCACTGAACAATTGAATTCAGAACAATTGAACAATTGAATTTAGAACGACCGAACAATCGAACAATCGAATAATTGAACGGCAGCACTATTTTCAATCCCCCCAGCCCCCTTTTCTAAGGGGGAGAATGACTGAACAATCGAATTCAGAACAATTGAACAATTGAATTTAGAACGACCGAACAATCGAACAATCGAATAATTGAACGGCAGCACTATTTTCAATCCCCCCAGCCCCCTTTTCTAAGGGGGAGAATGACTGAACAATCGAATTTAGAATGGTTAAACTTTTAACCGTTGAACTGAGAACCAATGAATTAATTCAGGAATTCGTCATTCCCGCGAAGGCGGGAATCTGTGCTTTAGCCAGAAAAACTTAATTCTTCACCTTCTCCACTATACCGGACTCTAATACGAGTAGGTATAAATGGCCGTTAAATCAATTTGAAAATAACCTACCACTTCAATTCCACTGATCCTCCACGTTTCACAGTGATTTCTTTTTGTTTTTCACCATGAATGATGGTGGTTTTGCCACCGGTAGCGGAGCTTATCCTTACCGCTGTCGGCTTATTATCGCCCCATTCCATCGATACTTCGAAGCCTCCGCGGGTTCGCACACCAAAAACACTGCCCTGATCCCAGGCGTCGGGGAGGGCAGGAAGCAGCCTGATCTCATTTTCATTAGACTGGATCAGCATTTCCAATACCGCGGCAGCGCCACCGAAATTGCCATCGATCTGGAATGGCGGATGGGCATCGAACAAATTAGGGTAAGTGCCTCCGCCACGACGGTAATTGGTTTCCATCTTATCAGGCGGAACATATTGGAGCAATTCCCTATACATCTTATAGGCACGGTTGCCATCCCAAAGTCGCGCCCAAAGATTGATGCGCCACCCTTTGGACCAGCCGGTCGTTTCATCGCCTTTTATTTCCAATGTCTTGCGGCTGGCAGCAGCAAGCTCTGGTGTTGTAAGCGGTGTAATGTGATGACCCGGATACAATCCGAACAGATGTGACTGATGGCGATGTTGCGGTTCCACGTCTTCCCAGTCATAGTACCACTCCTGAAGGTTGCCTTTTTTGCCAACCTTATATGGATATAATTTACTTAATGTCAGCTCCAGTTTGGTCAAAAACTCCTTATCAACATTCAATATCCGTCCTGCTTTGATCGTCTGGTCAAAACATTCCCTGATCATAGCCAAATCTGCCGCACCGCCATAGAGTGTGGCACCTACATAGCCATCGGATGTGATGTACTTGTTTTCCGGCGAAGTAGAAGGTGATGTCACGAGATTGCCATGACCATCATCTGTTAACCATTCTAGGCAAAACTGTGCTGCGCCTTTCATAAGCGGATAGCCTTTTTCGGCAAGGAAGGTACTGTCTTTTGTAAAAATATAATGTTCCCATAAGTGAGTACTAAGCCATGTTCCGCCCATGTTCCAGTTGGCCCAGACCGGATCGCCCAGTCCGAATTCGCCGACTGGGTTACTCATGGCCCAGATGTCGGAATTATGGCAGGCTGCCCAGCCACCGACTCCGTAAAAAGTTTTGGCCGTCACCGCGCCGGTTTTTGAAAGGTTCTCGATAAACGAAAGGAGGGGGGCGTGCATCTCGCTCAGGTTGGCGGATTCGGCAAGCCAATAATTTTCCTCTGCATTGATATTGATCGTGTAATTACTCGACCATGGAGGTCGAATGTATGGATTCCAGATACCTTGCAGGTTGGCGGGAACACCTGGGGTTCTTGAACTTGAAATGAGGAGATAGCGACCAAACTGGAAATAGAGCACTTCCAGGTTTTTGTCTTCAGCGCCTTCTGCATATCGAAGAAGTCTTTCGTCGGTTGGTAAATCAGGCGCGCCGGTGGAGCCAAGCGATAAACTCACACGGTTGAAATATCCCTGGTAGTCTGTGACATGGGATTTTTTCAATTCATAGTAGGATCTGACGTTAAGGGCGGTTATCTGATCCTTTGCGATTTGTTCATCATTGAGGCCGTCTTTTACCGGGTCTTTGTCAAATCCATTAAAACTGGTAGCGATCGAAACTACGATGACGGCCTCACCGGCCCGGGACACGCTAAGCCTGGTATCATTGGCTGAAACACGGCCATCTGTGCCGGCTACATGAAACAGGGTTGTGAATCGCGTCCCTTTGTTTTCATCAAAAACTACGGCGTTTGGCATATTTCCACGATAGCTCGGCTCGGCATGGATTGGTGCGTATCCATGGGATTTTAGCACTTTTTTATCCGATTCAGTCGTGTACTTCAACAGACTTTCGAAGGTGACATCAAAACTCATGGACTTCGGCTTACTGGCGCTGAGTTTTATCACCATCACCTTGTCGGGATAGGATATGAAATACTCACGGGTGTAAGTGACGCCATTTATTTCGTAGCTAACTTTTGTCACCGCTGTGCTGAGGTCGAGCTCCCTATGATAATTGGTTGCTTCGCCTTCATGTTTCATATTGATAAACATGGTGCCGAGCGGGGCATAGGATTCCGAAAATTTGCCCTGAACATTTTTGTTTAGCGAATCAGCGAGTTTGTAATCTTTA